>JAYZXX010000051.1:0-12922 GCA_036140815.1 Bdellovibrionota bacterium
AAAATTAATAAATGTTTTAAATAAACTCGAAAGGAACAAAAATGAAAACTAACCTTTTACTATTAAGTGTATTAGCTTTTACCTTTAATAGCTTTGCTTCAGATATGGCAATCGATAGAAAGCAGGATCTTTTTTTAGAGGCTCAAAAGTGGGATAAAGAAGCAGCCTCCCAAAAGGATGATGTTGGAAAAATACAAAAAAGTAATAATTCTAAATACAGCTCAACTAAAACTTATGTGATAGAAGAAGTCTATGGTGATAAACCAATTAAATATACGCAAACTGTAAACTTGCAAGAAAATTTAAATCACTACGAACTCTCTCGTCTTAACATCAAAAGTGCACTTGCTCGAATTTACAATATTCCATTGGATACAGAAGAAAAGAAACAAAAATGGAGCGATTTAGTTGATCAAACCTATTTTGATGCTGACGCAATCATTACGCAGGCGGAAGTTGATGGATTAGATAAAAGTGAAGTACCGAAATTCTATTTCCTAGTAAACCAGCTTTTGAATGAAACACTTCAAAAAGAGGTTAGTTATAGCATGAGGCCTCTGAATATAGACTTAGAGGCTTTCAAAGACCACATGAAACTTGCGCTTCCTCAATTTAGAGAACTCCATAAAAACCACATTAAGACTTTTCATATGAAACAAATTGAACCTTTACCTAATTCTCTGGAGAATTATTTGAGCGAAAGAGCTTTAAATAAATTAGAAAATTCAAGTTGTGAGGAACTTAACAGGTGGAAAGCAAAAGCTGAGAATATTTCATATAAGACACCTGCTTTAGAAACTTTAGAAGTGGCTATAGACAAAACTTTAGACGATAAAGAATGTTTACAAGCAGAGTAAGTACAAATTTTATTTTAACAAACCAAAAAAGGGCCTCTTAGGCCCTTTTTTATAATCCTATATTTTTTAAATACTCGAATAAATTCCCACTAAAAATTCCTAGAAAAATCACCAGTCCAAAAGTTAGACCTATATTCAGATAAGATAAAAGCTCTGGCTTTACTTCCTCCTGGCCTTCTTCGGCTTCTTTCATATACATCATTACAATGGGACGCAAATAGTAGTAGACCGAAATCACCGAATTCACTACCCCCCAAAGAGCTAACCAATATAAACCCATATCGATTGCGCCAGCGAAAAGGTAGAACTTACCAAAGAAACCGGCTAGTGGTGGAATACCCGCTAAACTCAATAGTAAAACCGTAATCACCAAAGAAAGACCCGGTCTTTTATTCGCCAAACCTCTTAAGTCTTGAACCATGACCGTACTTTCTTCTTTGCTCTCCATATTACTAATCAAAGAAAGAAGTCCAATATTCACTAAAGCATAGGTAAATAGATAAAATAAAGTGGATGAATAGCCAATGTTAGCCTCTGCCCCTAAGCCAGTAACGATCACACCCACTAAAATATAACCACTGTGAGCAACCGATGAGTAAGCAAGAATTCTCTTAAAATTATCTTGAACAATAGCGGCGATATTACCTACCAACATAGTTAATACGGCCAACCACTGTAGAATTTCAAAAATTCCACCCATATCTGAAATAACACCGGTTGATACGAACCTTAAAATCACCGCAAAAGAAGCAATTTTCACCCCTGTAGACATAAATGCCGTTAAAGAAGTAGGCGCTCCTTGATAAACATCTGGAGTCCATGAATGAAATGGAAAAATTGAAACTTTAAATAACATCCCAACTAAAGTCAGCAAAGAACCCATAATGAAAACCGTATCATTACCAATGGCACTTGGAGCAATCTCCGTAACTTGATCAAAATAAGTACTGCCAACACTTCCATATAAAAGCGCAACCCCATATAGAAAAATAGCCGAGGCTAAACTCCCTAAAATAAAGTATTTAAATGCCGCTTCCTTAGCAAGCTTCTGCTCGTGGCTTAATGCTACCAACATATATAATGCTAATGACATAATCTCTAGGCCGATGAAAACAACGATCAAATCGTTCGCCCATATCATTACAAACATTCCGATCAATGCGTTTAACATTAAGAACACATGCTCTGAAAACTGTCTTCCTTTTGTGTTTACATTGCCATGACTAATGAAAAGACTGAGCGCTGCTATCAAACAAACTACAATAGACATAGACTTAGAAGCACCATCAAACCTCAAGGCCCCAACAAAGGCAGACACTGAAGTGTCAGCAGCCTGTGTTAAAATTAATGCAATGGCCACACCGATTCCAAGTAGCGCCTGAAAAAGAGTAATTACAGAGGACTGTTCTTTATTGCCACGAAGTACTTTTATTCCGATAGGAAATAAACTCGCTATAAACACTGCTATCAAAGGGGAAACTAGAGCTACATCTTTAATACTAATTATATTTTCCATGCCCTAACCTATCTTTCAACCTGAGCTGTCATTTGCTCTTTAATTTCTGTTTTCATCGATAATTCGTATTGACCATAATTTTCTGTCAAATGATCTAAGCTTTCTTTTGAGTAGTCCAAGAAATGTTTTGGAAATATACCCATCCAAAAAACCATTACTATCATTACTACCATCAATCCAAGCTCTCTAAGGTTTAAGTCTTTCAAACCACCTTGCTCTTTGAATTTAAGGATTAACTCTCCTTCTTGACCGAAGAATACTCTCTTAAACATCCAAAGCATATAAGCGGCACCTAGAACAACACCAGTAACAGCTAAAATTCCAAAAATTGGCGCTGAAATAAAAGTACCCATTAAAATTAAAAACTCGCCTATAAAACCATTTGTGCCTGGTACGGCGATACTAGATAGAGTAATGATGAAAAAGCAAATGGTATAAAGTGGCATTGCTTTGGCCAGTCCACCATACTTGGCTATTTCTCGACTATGAGTTCTGTCATAAATCATTCCAACAAGTAAGAAAAGTGCACCCGTTGAAATACCATGGTTTAACATTTGATAAAGAGCTCCAGAAAAACCGTAAGAATTTAAAGCGAACAGACCTAAAACCACATAACCCATATGAGCCACTGAGGAGTAGGCAACAAGCTTCTTAATGTCTGTTTGAACCATAGCAACTAAAGAACCATAGATCATTCCCACCACACCAATGAATAAAAAGAACCATGACCATTCCTCTACTGCATCGGGAAACAAAGGAATTGAAAATCTCATAAAGCCGTAGGTGCCCATTTTTAACATTACACCGGCCAAGATAACCGAACCCGGAGTTGGGGCTTCGGTATGTGCGTCTGGTAACCAAGTATGTACTGGAAACATGGGTACCTTAATTGCAAAGGCCAAACTAAAAGCAATAAACATAAGAGTTTGAGGGCTTAACCAAGCACCTCGAATGTAGGGAATTTCTAATCGATAAAAATCTAAAATAGATGCTGAATAAAAGCCCAATTGTTGCTTGGTAAGATATAGCAAGCTAATCATTGCCACCAACATAAAGACCGAACCGAACATAGTGAAGATGAAAAACTTTACGGTTGCATATATTCTTCTAGCACCACCCCAAATACCAATCATAAAATACATCGGCACTAAGCTTAATTCCCAGAAGGTATAGAACAGAACCATGTCTAAAGATAAAAAGGTCCCCAACATCGCTGTTTGTAACACCAAAAGGCTTACATGAAAGCTTTTAGTCCTCTCGCTAATGGAAGACCATGATCCCACAATAATGATGGGTGTTAGGAAGCAAGTTAGTATAACCAACCAAAGAGATATGCCATCAATCCCTAGAAAGTAGTTAATGCCAAAACTAGCGATCCATTGTTTTTTCTCTACAAACTGCATTGCTGCCGTTGTTGTGTCGAAGTTTTGCAATAAAAACAAGGCTAAGCCCAGCTCAACTAAAGAGGCAAAAAGAGCAAGCGGTCGAACCAATTTTTCATTGGGCATTAAAGCCACCAAAGCGGCACCGATCACTGGAACAAATAGAATTAAACTTAATAACATTTCACTACCCCAGAATTAAATAGGAGATACTTCCTAGAAGTCCTAATACAATATAAAAAGCGTATTGTTGTAAATTACCATTTTGCAGAAGACGTAAGCCTCCTCCAGAGTCTTTGACGTAAGACGTAATCCAGTAAGTGATTTTATCAATAAAGGCCACATCAACAAATGCCCACAAACCCTTACCAGCTTCCACTGCAGGCTTGATCACTTTAGCTTCGTAAAATTCATCCACTCTATACTTATCGCTAATCAATGAATGTAGAGGTTTAATTTTTTCAGAAATTCTAGCTGGAATATCTTCTCTTTTGGTGTACCAAACATAGGCAGTAAAGGCAGATGCCCCTGCAACTAATACTGAAATTGTCATTAAAGCGTATTCATGAGATGCCACAGCTTTTTCTAACCCAGGGATTGGAACAATTTTTGGTCCATACCAATGCTCCAGAACATTTGGAATATGCCCTAAAACATCTCCAATTACATGAGGTATGCCTAACCAACCACCAACAACGGATAAAGCCCCTAATACAATTAATGGGATGGTCATGCTGATTGGCGATTCATGTGGATGTACACTTTCTGGAACTCTTGATTTCCCCCAAAAAGTTAGCGCCATCAATCGTGTCATATAAAATGCTGTCATTCCTGCTGCGATTAAACCAATTAACCACAAAGCCTTGGAACCCATCGGTGAGTGCCAAGACATCCAAAGAATTTCATCTTTACTAAAAAAGCCAGCAAATGGTGGCATTCCAATAATTGCCAACCAACCCAAAACAAAAGTGATGTGGGTGATAGGCATATACTTTTTTAGGCCACCCATTTTTCTTACGTCTTGTTCTTCGTGCATGGCGTGAATAACACTACCAGAACCTAAAAACATCAAGGCTTTGAAGAAAGCGTGGGTCATTAAGTGAAACATGGCTCCGTTAAAACTTCCCACACCCAAGGCCAAGAACATATAGCCGAGCTGAGAAACGGTAGAGTAAGCTAAAATCTTTTTTATATCCCACTGAGTAATACCGATGCTAGCAGCAAATAATGCAGTTAAAGCACCAATCCAAGCAATGATTTCCATTGTAATTGGCGCTGCCATAAATACCGGGTTTAATCTAGTGATCATATAAACACCTGCAGTCACCATAGTTGCAGCATGAATCAATGCTGAAACAGGAGTTGGACCGGCCATTGCATCGGGTAACCATACATAAAGAGGAATTTGAGCTGATTTTCCAGTGGCTCCAATAAAAAGTGCCAAGCAAGCAAAGCTAACTATTCCAAAGCTCACCTCCGTTGCGAAAGGTCCTTGAGCAAGAATCTCAGTTACACTCAAAGTACCTGTTAGCATAAAAAGAAGAAACATCCCAATCAGTAGTCCTGCATCACCAATACGATTGGTTATAAAAGCTTTCATTCCCGCAGCTGCTTTTTCTTTGTCAGAAAACCAAAATCCAATTAGTAGGTAAGAACACAAGCCTACGCCTTCCCAACCAACAAACAGAATTAATAAATTCTCACCTAGAACCAATAGCAACATATTTACTATAAATAGATTTAGATATGCGAAGTATTTGGCCGGTCTCTCGTCATGAGACATATATCCAATACTGAAAAGATGAATCAAACTTCCTACACCAGTAATTATTAGAATCATAACACCAGATAATTGATCCACTAAGAAACTAGCATCTACATTAAAATTACCAACGGAGATCCACTGAAAAAAAGTATGTGTGATAACTCTTTCCGCCTCAGGCAAGGAGACTAATTTAGAAAATAGAGCCAATGCAGAAACAAACGAGGTCGCAACCGCCAAAGTTCCTATCGTTCCTGCTAATTTATAGTTTTTACTTTTAAAGTTAAAACCATTAATTAAAAAACCTAGAATTGGCGCTGAAAAAATTAATCCAATCCAAAAACTCTCCGCCATAACCTATCCCTTCAGGTGCTCGAAGAAGCGAATATTTACTTCTTTAAAACGTTTGAAAATTGCTACAATTAACGCCAATCCAACGGCCGCTTCCGCGGCAGCAATGGCCATCACGAAAAATACTATGATGCTTCCATCATTGTTTCCCTGGTACCTACTAAAAGCCACAAAGCTTATGTTTACAGCGTTCAGCATTAATTCGATACACATCAATATTACGATGGTGTTTTTACGAACTAAAACGCCAACCAAACCGATGCAAAATACCATTGCGGACAACAAAAGATAGTGACTTAGGCCTACATCATATTGACTTAAATCAGGCATGAGTACCTCCTTTAGCTCTTGCCAGACTAACCGCGCCCACAATCACTAAAAGCAAAAGAATACATATAACTTCAAAACCAAAAACATATTTAAGAAACAAATGACTAGCCAACTCTTTGATCGCTAGACTGCCTTCAGCCAACCTAGGTAAGTCTTATTTACCAAGGTCCGACAACACATACAAAAGTGAGGTAGATAAAATCGACCAGATTAAGCCTACACTGGCTGCTTTTAAAAAATTACTACCTGTTCCCTTGGAAAAAGCCTTTTTTTCTTTATCTAGGTTGAATAACATCACAACCATAACAAACATAACGGTTACGGCCCCGGCATAAACCACAAGCTGAACTCCCGCCAAAAAGAAGGCGTCCAGGCTCACAAAAATACCCGCAACACCAATCATAGTTAAAACCAAAAACAAGGCCGAATAAATCGGACTTGTCACCAAAACTACCCCTAGGGCAGACAGCAAAATTAAAGCTTCTAAAAAATAAAATACTATATTTTCCATTTTCACCTACGCCCTTGCCACGAATATTACAACTGCCGTTACGATTGCGTTACCTAATGCCCAAGGCAACATTGTCTTCCAACCAATGTCCATCAGTTGGTCATAACGAAACCTTGGTATCGTCCAACGAACCCAGATAAATATCCACAAGAATAGTAAAATTTTAGTAAAAGAAACGATGAAATAAATTAAGCTAGTCAATGCACTTAATGCCGTAGGGCCTGATGCATAATTTCCTAAGAAGTCCACCAACTGGTCATGAGAAACATATGGAATGTTGTATCCACCAAAATAAAAAATAGACAATAAAGCAGATGCCACCAACATATGCCCATACTCACCAATATAGAATAGATTCATTTTGAACCCACCATATTCGGTGTGATAACCCGCGACCAACTCACCCTCTGCCTCTGGAAGGTCGAAAGGAGTTCTATTTGTTTCGGCAAAAACAGAAACTAAAAATAAAAAGAAACCAATTGGCTGATAGAACACACCCCAGTTAGGAAGAAAGCTAAGTGAGTAAGATTGATCCATAAATTCAAAACTTAAGTGGCCTTGTTGTTGTAATGTGATTTCAGTAAGATCAAAGGTTCCGTAAATTAAAATCACCCCTATGATAGCAATACCCATTGCCAACTCGTAAGAGATCATTTGGGCAGATGCTCTTAAACCACCCATTAGAGAGTACTTATTTGCCGAACCCCAGCCAGCAATTAATAGACTATATGCCCCTAAAGAAGATACTCCTAAAATATAAACTATACCCAGCGGAATAACTGCCCCTTGTAGAGGAATGGAGTATGGGCCCCACTCTTGGCCAAAAGCTGTTAAGCTTTCAATTTGTATCGGTGTACCAAAAGGTATCGCCAATAAAGCGAGCGAGGCTGGAACCAATGCAATTACCGGAGCAAGATAGAACAACATCTTATTTGCGTTCTTCGGAATAAACTCTTCTTTGTTCAAAAACTTAACTGCATCCGCTAAAAGCTGCAAAAGCCCCAAGGGGCCAATTCGGTTAGGTCCGTATCTATGTTGAATAAAAGCAGAGCCTCTGCGCTCCACCCAAACCAAAACAGGCACTAATTGAACCATGATCAAAAATAGTGCAATGATTTTTACAGCATTGATTAAAACTTCTATTAAATCTGTTCCCATGAATTATTCCCAGTCCAATGCGCCGGCTTTCCATACATAAAAAAGCCCAAACAATAATGTGGCCATAAAAACAGCCATTTCCAATAGGATAAATAAGCCCATACCATCATCGATAAAATCTGTATAAACATTTGCCCAAGGATATAGAAAGATGGCTTCAATATCGAAAATGATAAAGAGAATAGCCGTTAGATAATACTTAATCGGAATTTTAGTACTACCCGCTGATTCACCATAGGTTCCACTCTCATAGGCAGATGATTTTGCTTTTGATAATGTTTTTGGTTTCGGTCCAACCAAAGATGCTACAAACAATAAACCTGCACCAAACAGGCTTACGAATATGGCCATAAATAACACTGGCAACAGTTGTTCCAGCATAGGTCCTCCAATTTTAAATACGCGACTCTATTTATACAAATTGGCAGCAAAGAATCCAAGTACTAACAAGCTAAGCAATAAAAAGGACTCCTTCTTTGCCCAATAATTAACCAGAGCATTATCTCCAACTGTCTTCATTGGCAGAAGTTTATTTGACACCAAAATCATTGAAAAAATTTGTACGATCATAAGGAAAAGAATCACACCCGACTGTTGGTTTAGTATATTAGAAGTAAAACCAGCACTTAAGACCTTACCGTAGTATGGACTTGTTAAGAAAGACTCCCACTTAGGGGAATAGAAGAAAAATCCACCGGCAATAAAACTAAGAACCAGGGCCCCAAACTCCAACTTATGCATTTTTTCCAATTTAATTTGTAAATCGGCAATGCTCATATCCATGTTTGTGATGTACCTACTTAAAAGCCATCCCATCAAGAACAAGCCCAAAAAACTGAACCCAACAAATATGGAATAGTTCCCCGCCTCTGGAAAAATTAAACTTCTATTGTCCATTAAATGAATTAGAAAGCTTAATTGAACCCAAGCACCTAATACAATCATCGCCTTTTTCTCTCGATAGATTACCAGACACAATAAGACAACCAAAGTAGACAAGGCCACAAACAATAAGTTCATAAAAGCAGGTCTTATGCCCTCTAAGCCAAATCCTCTAGAGAATATTTGCGAAGAATAATTAAATAAAATTAAAAACCCCAAAACATAGTGAAACCAAAGGTCAATAAAGCCCTTCTTTCTTTGATCATTTACGTTTAAATAAAACGCTCTAAAAGACAAGAAAAACAAAAACAAGAAGGAACAAATTCTAGATGGATATAAAACTGAAGACTCTACGGGTGAGAAAAACCAAAGCAACGAAAGACAAAATACCAAGCCTAGGCCAAGGTCCTCATTTTTTCTAGCATTACCGATCCAAGTGTCTTTTAAAAAATACACGCATCCAACCAGAAATACCAAAAAACTGGAATCAATTGCTAAGCCTAAAAAGCCTAGAACTAGCACCTGGCATTTTTCCAGAATGTTATCCAAAGGCAATGTTTCGACCTGGTACCTTGAAATGACAACCCAACCTAAAAAGCCAACATAAAAAAGAGAAGTAAGTAAAGGTTCAGGCTGATATAATTCCCATTTAAACCAAGAATTGCTTAGGCCACCAAAAAGACAAATTGATTGCACCACTAAGAATGAATAAAAACTTTTCTGTAGCCAAGAATCACTAAACCTTGAATCTGCACCAGCAAACAAAAAGAAGAACAGTAAGGCTAGGACTGAAGGAAAAATGGGACCAAAAATTATTTCCATAAACTTCCTCCTAATACAATTAATAAGCCTAGCGTTGCACCAGTAAACTGTAGACTGCTTAACTTCATCCCATACCTCGAGACCTGCAACCTCAATTGATTTGATGAGGTATTCAGACCAAGGCCACCAATGCCCACTCCAAACACGAATGACAACTCTTTGAATAATAGACTTTGGTTCGCCAAATACACGCCAAGCAATAAACTCATTACAGTTGCCACCAAGCTAATTCGATAGATCTTACGGAAATCTTCATTGGATTGGAAAAACGCTAGCTGTAGACCCATCATCATTGCTGACACTAAAAATATTTTATCTGACACAATGATATTAAGAGAATACAGACTATACAATGAATATAGCATTAACAGCATTGATAGGCTTAAATTGCGTAATTGATCTTTAAAAAGATTACTCTTAAAAATTTCCAGGCAAATCAATAGAAATAGGACTAAGTTATGAAGTGCAATAGATTGATCATCACTAAACTTCATACCAATATACTTTAATATACACATTGCTGAAATAAATAGAATTGCTGGTCTGGCCAACAACATTGTGCTCAAGTAATCCTTTTCCTGAGAAAATATAAATTGAAAAGAAAAACTAAGTATAATCATTAATCCCATTGAGACCAAAAAGCTTTCTCTTCCGTCTGTAAAAAAACTGTATATATATGCCTGATTTAAAAAGGTCCATAACAACAAAGCCATTGCCGCAAGGCTCACCTTTTTTTTTGCAAAGCCTGAACAAAGTAGATAAGCAAGTAAACTTCCCGCACACATGAAATTTATTAAATGTAAACTACTCAATTTGTCAGGGAAGGAATATAGAGCCAGTATAGAAACTGTATAAGTTCCAATATATACCCTATCTAACTTTATATAGTTCAATGACTTTCCTCGGAGTCCAGTTACAAAAAACAGCATCCATAAGAAAGACATATAAGTACCCTCAGTGCCCGGGAATACTTTCGATGATAAAAAGCTACACAATATACATAAGGCTAATTGAAATAAAACCATACCAATACAAATCCTGTTGAAATTACGCCTAAGCCGATCTCGTAATATTTTATAAAGCGACTCGATGTAGGCGCTAAATTGTTATTCCAATTAGTTTCCATTTCAGGTTTTAAATCTGAAACTTCACTTCCTTCACCAATTTCAAGGATAGGCATTTTTGTAGAAAATATTTTACCAGCGTATAAATGCCTGGTGAATTCTACCGCAATAAAAAGAGCTATTCCAATCAGCAGACAAACAAGTACTTCAACACTTAATTGTAAATCTAAAGACCTCATTGAATAAAACAATATTGGTAAACTAAAAATCCATGCTCGATCAAGAAAACTATTTTTCCGTTCTTCAATAGCTCGAGATGTGAGTATGATGGCAACTATTGCAGCCGCAATTGGGTAGTATAAACTTCCTTGGGCAAACAATAATAACGCACTTATAAAAACTATACTTCCAAATACCCCACTCATTCCCGCTAGTAACAATGCTACTTTTAGGGGTTGCGAAAGCTCAATAAATCCTTGAGCAAAAATTATACAGGCAACAATTAAAAATGAGCTTTGTCTATTTAGCAGTCCCACACAGACAAGTAGGAAAAAAGTAATTTGCAATGAAAACTCTGTCTGTATATTGCCTGTCAAAAACAGAAGTGGCAGTACACATAGTGTCTCTAGGTACATTCTGTCGTTCTTTGATTGCGTATATCTCAAGATCAATACCGACAAAATTGGTCCTAACAACAAATAATTATTGTGTTGCTCCAGCTCACTTCCTAAAGAAAAAACTGGGAGGAACAGTAAAGTAAAGAAACCAATAAGCCAGGCCTTGTTTCTAAATAATTGATCGTTTGTTCCTAAAAGTGGCAAAAACAAAAGGGCTTCGAGCTGATAACCCAATAAGCTTGCAAGCAATGGAAATATACCAAGGCAAAAGGATCTTATGTCGGGCTTTTCTTGAAACGACAGGCTGTATATTGATAATCCAAATCCCAACCCAAGCGCAAAAAACATTTCTTGCAACTGAACAAAATAGGCTCCAACGGCAATCGATATAGCGCCTGCACCAGCAAAGTATATTTCCAACTTATTCTTTAGCATTTGGAAGAAACCTTTCTGAGAATAGAATCATAAACAAGTTGATAAATAGAAAAATAAAAACCATTTTTCCCATCATTTCTTCGCTCTCAATTTTGGGAATGCTTACTATAAAAATTAAGTTTAATACAATCTTCAAATGAATTCTTAAACTCTGGTAGCCTGTTAAAATCAAACTAGCGATTAGCAATATAAACAAAGACCCAAGGTACATACTAGGAACCAATTTTACGTCTCCTTTTTCGAAAGCTAGCCAAAAACAAAATAGGCATTATCATGAATAAGTTTTTTGGTGATATCTTAGAAAAACTTAGATCACCCCAGTGAATTAGACACACATAAAGAGCTCCAATTAAAATCACGGGATATAGTATTCTTTGCAAATCAATCTCTATTTTTTTTATTTCAAATTTTATTTCTTTGAAATACCAATCCAATATCCATAACAAATCGATTACTAGAATGAATATTGAAAACTTATGATTTGCTAAAAAACTTAAGTGCAATGAGCTCCCTACCAAAAGAGCAACAGGTAGCCATTTAAACTTATACATAAAAAACTCCCATTATAACCCCATATACACTTACTAAACTGATAGGAATGGCAAACTTATATATGATTTGCCAGCGAACCATTGTTTCTAAACGAGGGGTAAAGATACCTACGACACGAAAGCAGGACTCGAGAAATAGAACTTTTAGTATAAACAAAGCATAACTTTCCATTCCAAACTGACTGTCCATTCCAAAACAGGCCACAAACACACTAACCCACGTAAAACGCGCAAATTCTTGCTCTGCCTTTTGATATATATTTTTGTTGATTCGCTCTGGAATCACAGAGTTTCTTATTCCAAGACCCACAATTAAAATCAAAAGACCATAAATAGAAATGGTCAACTTAGATCCTAAACTCACATTTTGCTCCATCCCAACAACTATGCCCATTATATTCGCTACACAGATCAAAAGAATGATTGCAATGATTTGTTTGTCCAGCTGATTATCACGACTTTTAAATACTTCCTTTTGAACTACAGAGTCCAAAAATAGATAGCTTAAAAAGAGAAGTAGAAATACTTGTGAAATTTCCGTAATATTGTCTCTGTTGATACTCATCACACCTAGTAAAACAAAGTGTAAAAGTAAGATTTTAACAATTGAAAATACATCCACCTTCCAACTCAATTGGCTTGCTCTAAAAGAGTGCCTTAGATTGTATATTGGCTGAATCAAAC
>JAYZXX010000052.1:0-22857 GCA_036140815.1 Bdellovibrionota bacterium
GTAGAATCAATAATACTTCTGTAAAAATAAGGTCCAAGAGAATATCGAAACTGCCCTGGTTTTGGAGCCAAGGCAAATGCATTTGTGCTATGAATTATACTTAAAAAAATGAATATACTACGCAAAACTCTATTCCATAAAAGCCGGTGTAAACAAACCTCTCCCCTTAGGCATAGCTTTATTTCCCTCGGGACCGTAAGACTTTGCCAGCATGGAGAATTCTTCGTTATTAATCACTTTCGCTTTTAGAGCCTCTTGATTTTGTAAATACAAACTCTGAGTCGGAAATGCAAACTCAACCCCTATATCTTCTGCAAGCCTCATAGCTTCCAAAAAGATATTCTGTTTTTGTAGCAACTCCATTCCATGATCAGCTACATCTAAAAATACGTTGATCAATACATTTAAACTAAAATCACCATATTCAGTAAAAGCGATATTAAAGCCCTGCTTAACGGTATATGGATTTGCTCGAATGATATTTTTTAAACCTTCTAAATAAGCTTCCATTTGCTCAGGGGTGGTGTCATAGGTAAGCCCCAAAGTCGTACGTAAACGCCTGGTTTTTCTTCGTCCCATATTATCTATGTTCACATTGGCAAGAGAAGAATTAGGCACACTAATTTGAGAGCCATAAAAGCTTCGAATTTTAGTAGAGCGAAAGCCAATTTCTTCCACCGAGCCCTCAACACCATTAAAGACAATATGATCTCCAACGCGAAAGGGCTTATCAAGAAGAATCATAAAACTTCCAAAGAGATTAGCACAGGCATCTTTGGCAGCTAAGGCAAAAGCCAAACCACCTAAACCTAAGCCAGCTAGTACACTCATTACATTCACACCAAGGTTTTGCACAGCGATCAAAACCCCAAATATTACAGTAAAAATTCGTAGCGATTTACGAATGAGTGGTACAAGTTGATCGTCTAGAGGAAAATCCGTGGCAGCAGCTTTTGTTCCTAAATAAGAAGTAAATACATCAACCATTTGATAGGCCAACTTAATGACGTAGAAACTTAGGAGAACCTTCAGTAAAACATCTAAAATCAAAAATGAGTTACCCTCTAGATTCATCACACGAATACTCAAGAACCAAAATAAACAAGCAGCGATACTTCCTAAGGTATATTCAGACGCCTCGATAAGCCTATCATCCCAGTCTGTCTTTGACCTTTCTGTAAACTTTTTCAGATTATCAACGACAAAGTAAACGATTTTGCGAATGATCAAACCAATTAAAATTGATAAAAACAAACCTAGAATTTGCCATTTAGGCATAAAGAGAGTCTCACCTCTTAACCATTCAGGAACTTCCGTTTCATACCAAGGCTTTGAATAAGAGGCACCCAATCCACCTCCGCTCACATAAGGCACATGCTTTACTCGAGAGAAAAATTCTCTGGCTCGCAAAATAGTGTCTTTACTAAACAACCACTCCCCTTGCCTCTCCCCATCGCTTTGTAGAAAAATTTTTATCTCTGTATCTTTAAGACGCCATCTCTTCATAGAGCTACTAGCCAGCATTTCATCCGACGGCACCTTTTCATAATCTAATACAATTACTCGATCTATAGTTTCTTTTAAGAAAACTGCCGCTCTCTTTGAGAATGTTTCTTTGTCGGTATGACTGATGTCTTCTAAATCAAAGGTTCTGATTGCATCATAAATTCTTTTCTCTAATCTAGAGTCTTTAGTATCCACACCTTTTTTATAATCGGCCATTGCCTCATAGAAGCTTTGCAAAGTAGCGCGAGGGCTATCGGTTCTAACAGGGTGAAGTAGTTGCGAGCGGTCCATTGTAGCGAAGCTAGCTTGGCATAAAAGAATGCCGGCAAAAACCGGCATAAAAATTCTTAGTAAAAACATTAAATACGATCCTTAAAAATTAAAGAGAAAAATCTGCACTAAGCCCAATGCTTAAACCTTTGTCTCGCAAAGAATTTACATCATAGGCGGTGTTAAAATACTCTAGGTTAATGTTCACAATTGGTAACATGGTAAACATAACACCAAATTTCGTTCCGTCACCTGAATAATCAGTAGAATCAGTATCTAATTTAGCTGTATAGTAGCCTGCTAAAAGATTAAACGGAATTACAGGTGGAGCAAAAATAAAAGTGGCCCCTAGTCTTGTGGAATCAGCGCTTGTTGTAGCTCCACCAATTTCAGCATCCAAACTACCCATGCTATAATCCAAGGCCAAAACGAAAACAGCCAGATCATAACCAATTCTTGCACCTATTGTTGTTCCTTTTAAACCATCCACAGTGATGCCACTTGCATCCATAGATAAAGCATTATAATCCATTTTAGGTTCAAGGTACAAACCGGCAAAGGATTGAGCCGAGTAAAAGGAAATTCCAGCAATCACTAAAAATAAGGTCCAAATTCTTTTCATAAACACTCCTAGCTGTTCTTTATTAATTTGCCTGGTAATTATTTCTCAAGTCTTACTAATTAGGCTAGATAAAATTCAGAATTTTGCGGAAAATGACATTCCGCTTAACAGAGAAAAAGCTTTGTATTATCTTAGGTTTAGCAATAAACAGAGAGTTTAAAGCAAAAAGCGCGACGGGGGTCGACCTTTTTTGCAAAATCAGGAGAAGGAAATGTCAGAATTTTTAGCAGTCCTCGTGGATTACGCGTGGGGCTTACCACTTTTAGTATTGTTAATGGGCGGCGGTATTGGGCTAGTAGTTCATTCCCGTTTCTTACCCCTAACAGGTTTCTTACATGCATTTAAAATCGTAAGTGGAAAATTTCATCACGGCCAAAAACCAGCCATCGGACAAATTTCTCATTTCCAAGCATTGAGCAACGCTTTAGCTGCAACCATTGGAATGGGAAACATTGCTGGGGTTGCGGTAGCTATTTCTCAAGGTGGGCCCGGTGCCATTTTCTGGATGTGGGTCGCAGGCCTTATTGGAATGAATACTAAATTTTACGAATGCACTCTGGCTTTGCTCTACCGAGGAAAGGATTATAAGGGAGAAATTCAAGGCGGACCAATGTATGTTATTGAAGAAGCCTTGAAGAATAAATTGGGTGGACTAAGTAAGATTCTGGCCTACTTTTTTGCCATCTGCGGCTTGATTGGAACTCTATGTTTGTTTCAAGTAAATCAGCTGAGTGCTTATGTTGTGGATCAATTTTTCTCCGCTCATGCAGAAAACTTTCAGTTTAACGTGAAGATGGCAGTTGGAATCTTCAGTGCAAGCCTTGTACTATGGACCTTGCTTGGAGGACTTAAAAGGCTCTCAAACTTTACAGCCAAAATGGTTCCCGCAATGTGCTTACTATATGTAATTAGCTGTATCTATATACTGTTTTTCAATATAGAAAATGTTCCTGTGATGTTAAAGTTAATATTTACGGAAGCCGTTGGTTGGGATTCTGTGGCCGGAGGTATTTCTGGTGAAGTGATCCGCAGGGTATTGAATATCGGCATTAAGAGAGCAGCCTTCTCTAACGAAGCCGGAGTAGGTACAGCACCTATGGCTCATTCAAACACCAAAACTTCTGAACCTGTTTCTGAAGGATATGTGGCAATGTTGGGGCCATTTTTAGACACTATCGTAGTGTGTACCTTAACGGCTCTAGTGATTTTAGTAAGTCTCAGCCCTGCTGAAATGAAAGACGCCGATGGAATTGTAATGACCACTCGAGCTTTCGAAAACGCACTACCAGGAATAGGAAGCTATTTCCTTGGAGCGGCGGTACTATTGTTTTCTCTTTCAACTATGATGGGTTATTCGAACTACAACCAAAAATGTTGGGATTTTGTTTTTCGGGGCAAATTCATTTTTAATGATACATTTTTTAAAATTTGGTTTTGTGCAACAATACTTTTCGGAGCAATTAGCGCCGGAGATGATGTGGTAAACATATTAGACATTGGCTTTGCGTTTATGGCTATTCCGAATATGCTTGCAACAATAATTCTTGCCCCTAAAATTAAAGCAGCACTTCTGGAATATAACCAAAAGTTCTTAAAATAGACTAAGGCCTATAATCAGTCTTAAAGTCTATATCAAAAATTAAAACTCAAATAAGGCTCTTTACATTGCGTTAAGAGCCTATTTTTTATTAGTAGATTCTAAACCTCTGCCTTTAAACATCCGATTTTACAAGGGGAGAAAAAATGTTGAGTAAAATTCAAAAAGAAAAATTTGCCACATATTTCGGAGCACTAGCACTTGTGTTGTGCGGGCTAATTTTTTTGAATAGCTACTATCAATACACCCAATTGGATAAACTAAAAAGGCAGTGGCAAAAAGATACAGAGGAAGACTACGAAGCTGAAAAACTTTTAAGTCAAATCAATCAAGATATGGGATTTGGCGGTTTTATTCACTATATTGAAAAATATGTAATCTCCAAAAACCTACAACATAAATTACTTGCAATTACTAAGGCTGAAAATAGCTTGCATCTACTGAATGAATTGGAAACAAACCTAAAAAACAAAGATATATCCGCAAAAACACAAGCTCTTAAAAAAGAAATAAAAACATACTTGTATAATCTGAACTCAGGCAAAATCGATATGCTAAATGCAGAAGACACAAAAGCGGTACAGGCAATACAAAATCTTTCTAATCATTTATCAACAAAAAAACAGATGTCAAATTTAGAGCATTCAAATACAATTGAATCCTTCCAAGAGCAAATCATCTACTCTAGCCTAGCAGTCAGCCTTCTTTTAATCTGCTTAATTTACCTAAGTCTACTTAAAGTAAAACAAGACCATCGTAAAATTGAACAAAAACATCAAATACTGAGCTTTGTTCAAAACCGCCCTGGCGAATCATGGTGGACTTGGGAAATGTTAAAAGATGAGATGAATGTTTCAAAAAGTTTTTGGAAAAACCTTGGTTACAAAAAATATACGAAAAAAATTAATTTTTCAGAATGGCAAGAGCTAATTCACCCAGAAGATTTAAGCCTGTGTATGGAGCACTTTAAAACACATTGGGAAAGTGATGGAAACTACCCTATCCAACAAACTCTTAGATTTAAACATAAAAGTGGCCTTTGGATTCATTTTCACTCCAACATTGCAGTGATCGAATGGTCAAAAGACAGTAGCCCCGTAAAAATGATGGGTGCACATTCAAATGTTAATAAACTTGTTGTAACTCAACAAGAATTAGCAAAAGAAAAAGAAAGAAAAAACTTTTATGAAAAAATATCAGCGGTGAGTCACCTGGCTGGCAGCATTGCTCACGAAATAAATAACCCTCTAGCGATTTTATCTGGGCATAATCATATCCTAAAAACACTAACTTTAAAAAATAGAATTGAAACAAAAACTTTTTTAGAATCCATCGAAACCATGGATCAAACCATTTTAAAAATAGGAAATATAATAAAAAGCCTAAGAAGCTTAACTAGAGACAATTCACAGGCTGGTGTCGAAAACTTTTCTCTAAAAGCACTAATTGATGAAGTTATAGTCCTTTGCCAAGACAGGGCAAGTCGAAGTGACTGCTTTATTGATGCAGAACTAACTCAAGGGATCAAGCTTACAGCAAGACGTAGCCAACTAGGACAAGTCTTTATCAATATGTTTAACAATTCCTTTTATGCGCTACGTGAATTAAAAGTAAAATGGATCAAAATAGAAGCATTAGACCTAGAAGACAAAACAATCATATACTTTACAGACTCAGGAGAAGGGATTCCCGAAAAATACAGAGGTCAGATAATGGATACTTTTTTTACGACAAAAAAATCCGGTGAAAGTACTGGAATTGGACTGAGCACCAATAAAAGTATTATTGACCTGCACAATGGTGAGTACTATTTAAATACTGACTCAGAAAATACGTGCTTTGTTATAGAACTACCTAAAGTAATGAGTGTTATAATTGAAGAACTTAACCAAGGTATGGAAAAGAAAATACCTTCCTAAAATTTATTCTAGTCTCTTTGCACGAGATTCATTGGCTTGTTTGTAACGAAACTCTTCAAGTCTAGCATAAATGTCTGAATTTGATGTAGCCAATATCCTTAACGCTAGAAGCGCAGCATTCATTGAGTTATTGATTGCCACCGTCGCAACCGGTACCCCTTTAGGCATTTGCACAATTGAAAGAAGTGAATCCATTCCATCTAGAGTTTTTAGTTGAACTGGAACACCAATAATAGGAATTGAGCTAACAGAAGCCAACATTCCTGGTAAATGAGCCGCACCACCTGCTCCAGCAATTACTATAGAAAAACCTTTTTCCTTAGCCTCTTTTCCAAACAAAATCATATCTTCAGGAGTTCTGTGGGCGGACAACACTTTTGCTTCACATTCCACTGCAAATTCATTCAATAAATCAACTGCAGCCTTCATCACTGGATAATCCGAATCACTTCCCATCACAACTGCAACTTTCACAGCTTCACCTCTTTTTCTAAAGTTTTTAATCTTTGAATTATCTTAGTTTTGTCATCACCAAGAATATTTAAGTGCCCCATTTTTCGACCAATACGGGATTGTTTTTTATTATAAAGATGAATTTTTTCACCAGCAAAAAGCTCAGGTATAAAATCTTTTTCACCATCTTTTTTATTTCCAAGAAGATTGATCATAACAGCACTTTCTACTTCTGTTTTCGCCACGGGCAGTTCACGGCCTAAAATCGCCACCAAATGCAGATCAAACTGAGAGTAATCAAAAACATCCATAGTGTAATGAGCACTGTTGTGCGGCCTTGGAGAACATTCGTTGTAAAGGATCTCTCCTTCTTCGGTTTCAAAAAACTCTACACTCATAATCCCATGGTAGTCGATTTCATTAGCTAATTTCATACAGGAATTTTCAATAAGCTTTTTTTGATTCTCTGAAACCTGCGCTGGAAAATCAACTCTAACGCAAATACCGTCTTCTTGAACACTTTCGACAATTGGGTAAAAGAAAAAATCCTCCTCTTTCTTAGAACGAGCAAAAGTCACAGCAAGTTCTCTTTTTAAGGACACAAAGTCTTCAAGAATATAAGTCAAACTTAAATCTCGTTTTTCTAGAAAGCGTTTTTTATCATACATATCTCGAATTAAAAAGGTTCCGTAACCGTCGTACCCTCCCTTAATTGCCTTAATAACGCAAGGGATTTCAAATTCATCTACCTCAGACAAAACACGAAAGGCTCCAATTGGAATCCCTAAATCTCTGGCCAATTGTTTTTCAGACAGCTTATCACCAATGGTGAAAATGGATTTGGCAGAAGGAGAAAACTTTGAATCTTTCAAAACCAAGAGAGCCTCAAAATCAATGAATTCGTTTTCAAAAGTACAAAGCTCGCATTGATTAACGAATGTTAGAATATCATTAGTGTTGTAGATATCACCAACAATATGCCTCCCTAATCCTGAGCAAGGGCCATCTGAATCTTTCCCTAAAAAGGCAATTGATAAGCCTTCTGCTAGCTTTGCTTCAGCGAGCATCTTTGCAAGTTGGCCATCGCCAATGATACCAAGATCAAACATAAATTCTCCTCTCTAAGTTATTACAGATATTGCAAAAGCTTACAAGAATGACTTCATGAATCACTAAAGATTTTTTATTGCAATGAAAGAATTTGTTCGTAAAGTAGGAGGCGTAAACTTCCAAACAATAAGGACTGCGTTCATGTGTGGTGTAATCGGTATCGTCGGATCAGCAGCAGCTGCCGAAGAAGCTTACCAAGCCCTTCTCCTCATGCAACATCGAGGACAAGACTCTGCTGGGATTTTAACAAACGACTCTTACGACAACAGTATACATATGCATCGTGGCTCTGGTTTAGTCGATCAAGTCTTTGATGCACAAAAGCTAAATCAGCTTCGCGGACAAATCGCCATAGGCCACACACGATACTCTACCATTGGAAACATAAAAGAAGGTGATATTCAACCTTCTACTATCAACTTTCCATTTGGAATCTCACTAGCTCACAACGGAAATGTGGTAAACGTCGATGAAATACGAGACTATCTGAAAGATAACAGAAAAAGATTTATTTTCTCAAATAACGACTCGGAAGTGATGATCAATTTAATCGCCGATGAATTGGTAGCCCAAGGCTTTGAAAAATTTTGTTTCGAGCATTTGAAAATAGCAATAAAAAGCCTTTTTGAAAAAACCAAGGGTGCCTATTCGGTAATAGGATCTTTAAGCGGCAAAGGCTTCTTTGCATTCCGTGACCCGAGAGGAATTCGCCCTCTAGTAATGGGTAAAAAACGATACAATACCAATGAACAGGCTCCTGAAAGGGAGTCTTTTTGTTTTTCTTCTGAATCAAACACAATCAACTATTTGGAATACGAATTTTTAAGAGATTTAGATCCTGGCGAACTTGTATATATCGATCAAGAAGGAAACTTCTTTAACGCCATCTTAGACACACAAGAAATGAAAAACTGTATGTTTGAGTGGATTTACTTTGCCAACCCAGAGTCTACTTTCAGTGGAAAAAATGTTTATAGTGCTAGAATAGGCCTAGGAAAACTTATTGCCAAAAATGTCATGGAAGCGATTGAAAAAAAAGAAGTTGAAGTAGACGTTATTGTGCCCATCCCAGAAAGTAGCCGAGTAAGCGCAATAGCACTATCCGAAGAAAGTGGCATCCCCTACCGAGAACTTTTAATTAAAAACCGTTATATTCAAAGAAGCTTTATTCTAAATAGTCAAAAATCAAGAGAAAAAGCAGTTCGCAGGAAGCTTAGTCCTGTAAAAGAAGAAATCTTTGGCAAACATGTTCTCTTGGTGGATGACTCCATCGTTCGAGGCACCACTTCTAAACACATTATAGACATGATTCGAAAGTGCGGAGCTAAGTCTGTCAGCATTGCCTCTACCTGTCCACCAATCCTACATCCTTGTTTTTATGGCATTGATTTCCCTTACGAGAAAGACCTTATCGCCTTTGGAAAAAGTTTGAAGGAAATTCGCCTAGCCATTCAAGCGGATCGAATATTTTACCTGCAGTATGAACAGTTATTCGAAGCCCTTGAAAGTAAAAAGATATGTACCGCTTGTTTGGATGGGGACTATCCTGTGAGTATTTCTGGGGCGTCTAATTTTTTAAAAAACAGAGATAAAGGCAATTTAAAATTTGAGGCAAATAGCAATGAAAATGCGTAAAGGATCTGTTAAAGATTTATACTTTTTTGAGGATAAAATTCAATTTGAGTTTTCTGATCGATACTCCATCTTTGATTGGGGAGAGATGCCTGATCAAATTCCAGGAAAAGGTAAAAGTCTATTAAATATCGCTAAGCATTTTGACCGAGTTTTAAATGACAATGGTTTTAAAACAGCCACTCTTGCTTTTGAAGACCAAAGGATGAGTCAAAGAATATTCCCATCCTTCCCACCAATACAAAGTGACAATGTTTTTTCCTATAAAAAATTAAAAGCAGAAAATACAAGCTTCTTGGTTCCTTTAGAAGTGATATTTCGCTTTGCCTTACCTGAGGGAAGTTCTCTTTTAAAAAGAAAGCCTGAAATAAAAAAACAATGCATTGACGGAATTTACCTACCACAGCCCTACATAGAATTTAGCACAAAACTTGAGCCTAGTGATCGATACATTGACGAATTAGAGGCAAAATCAATTAGCTCCTTAAGCGATGAAGTATTTAAAGATTTAAAAGAAAAGACTTTGGGTGCTGCATTTCTGTTAAAAAATCATCTTCAAGAAAAGAATCTTGAACTGTATGACGGCAAATTCGAGTTTGCATGGGATCATGAAAGCCAAGAGCTACTTTTTATTGATAGCGTTGGTATTGATGAATTAAGAATTAATTCTAAAGGCCTAAAGCTTTCCAAAGAGTTTTTACGTGCATTTTACCGAAACACTAAATGGTTCAAAGATCTGTGCCTTGAAAAGGAATTCTCTGCAAAATGGAAAGAAAAAATGCAGGGCGATGAAAATTGTCCGCAAAAACTATCTCCGGAATTGATTGATGCCGGAATAAAGCTTTATCAACTAGCAAACGAAAGTATCATAGATAATCTGAATGAATCTTTGCTGAACGAACTTCTATACTTTCAAAAATCTAGAAAAGTCTTTGTTTTAGGCGATGGCGGACGAGAACATGCTATCATTAAGAGTTTAAATAAATCCCCCCTGACAAGTCACATTTATTTAAATACTAAAAAACAAATCGCTTATCCCGAACATAAGTTAAAAAAGGTGTTCTTTTCTTCTAAAGAAGACTGTCTTGATTTTTTAAGAAAAGAAAACATTGAGCTTGTGGTAATTGGGCCAGAGGCTTTTCTGGAAAAAGGATACTCTGATTACTTTCGAAAAAATGGCTTTGCTGTTTTTGGCCCATCACAAAAAGCTTGCCGAATCGAAAGCTCAAAAGACTTCTCTAAAAAAATAATGTTAGAAGCAAATATTCCCACGGCCAAAGCTAAAGATTTTGAATCCGCCGAGGATGCGATTCACTTTATTCAAAATTCATCGCAAGATGCTATGGTCATTAAGGCAGATGGCTTAGCCGCTGGCAAAGGAGTTTTTGTTTGTGACAATAAACAACAAGCAACTGATGCGGTTAGATTATTAATGGTTGAAAAAAGCATTCCAGGTGGAGAAAAAATCTTAATTGAAGAAAGAATGTTTGGCCCAGAGTTTTCCGCATTTGCTTTATTTGATAAAGAAAGTTTTAAATTTTTAGGAACAGCTTGCGATTACAAAAGAATCTTCGATGGTGACAAAGGGCCTAACACTGGAGGGATGGGCACATATAGCCCCTCAGATTGGTTAAGTAGTGAAGACATCGAGTTTACAAAAAATCAGATTTTCTCACCTCTTTTAGATTATTTCAAAAATAACAATTTAGATTATGTAGGCGTGGTATTTGCTGGATTAATGAAAACAGAGACCGGAATTCGGGTGATAGAATTTAACGCTCGTTTCGGAGATCCAGAAACACAAAGCCTTCTGCCTAGAATAGAGAATGATTTTTTCTATCTACTAGATCAATGTGCTAATTCCAAACTAGATCAAATCAAAGAAATCCACGAAACAGAAAAATCTTGCCTACACCTTGTTTATGCCTCGGGAGGCTACCCAGGCATTGATGGCCAAAGTATGTCTTTAGGTAACGAAGTATCAATTTCCGAAAAAATTAAAATTGAGGACTGTTACTATGCTGGTTTAGATGAAAAAAACGGAAAGCTGGTAAACACAGGGGGAAGAGTTCTTGGGCTTAGTCAATTGGCTACAAATCGCAGCGAGGCTAGAGAAAAGGTATATAAACTAGCACCCGGCATTGAATTTAAAGATATGCAGATCAGGAGTGATATTGGTGAATAGTCCTCGATTTATGATTTTAGCCTCCGGCACCGGAACCAACGCAGAAGCATTGATGAAGACAGCCCAAGAGCATAATATAGATATATGCGGACTTTTCTCTGATAAGGACAATGCCAAGGCTTTGAATAAGGCGAAAAGATTTGACGTCAGTTGCTTTCACGCTGACAAAAATGACAATAAAGATCAGGTGTTTTTAAAGTTAGCAGATGCCATTAATGTTGCAAAGCCTGAGTGGCTACTACTCGCTGGCTTTATGCGAATTCTTCCTGAAAAGATTTTAAAAGCATTTTTTGATGAGGAACTACAACAATATCGCGTAATCAATATCCATCCAAGCCTTTTACCTAAATACCCAGGTCTTGGTGGTTATCGTCAGGCTTATGAAGCTGGAGATAGTATAACAGGCCTAAGTATTCATTTTGTAGATGAAGGTTTGGACACAGGTAAAATAATACTGCAAAAAAGCTTTTCCATTTCTGATTCAAAAACTCTAGAAGAAGTAATTGATAAGGGAAAATCCTTCGAGAACAAATACTTCCCAGAAATTTTATTAAAAATATCTAAAGGTAACAAAAAGGAATTACTCAATGAACTATCGCTTTGAAGTAGTTAGCAAAGAACAATACGAGAGAGAAAAACTAAAATCCTCCATGCAAAAGGATTTCTCAAAGCTTATGTTACAATCTGTTTTAGAGGGAAAAATTTTTAATATTGAATCCTCTGAGGAGCTAACAAAACAAGAGCTACAGGAACTTAAAAACGAACTGCTACATGATCCAGTAACAGAAAATATTTACGTCTCAACGGAAGATAGCGACTTAAATGATAATGGCTACTACAGTGAAATTCTATTGCGTCCAGGGGTAACCGATAATAGTGGTGCTGGCCTGAAAGAGGCCTTACAAATATTAAGACCAAACTGTGATTTTGAAGTTTCTAGCGGAAAGCTTTTTCAGATTCAAACAAAAGAAGAAATAAGCCTTGAGGAATGCCTAGATTTTATCAATGAATACTTCGCTAACCCACTTTTGCACATCGTAAATGCCTACCCAGCCAAACAATACCTAGAAAAGCGATCTAGCTTATACCATATGCCAAAAGTTGAAAAAGCAAAGCCTGTGACTGGTTTTTATGATTTGAATCAATCGGATGAAAAACTTCTTAAATGGTCTAAGGACAATTGTTGGGCCCTAGATCTAACAGAGCTGAAGTGCATTCAAACTTATTTTAATGATAGTAAAGTATTAAACCAGAGAAAAGAAAAATCACTCGGTCAAAACTTAAGTGATGTGGAAATGGAAATTTTAGCTCAAACCTGGAGTGAGCACTGTAAACATAAAATTTTCTCTGCCAATATCGAATATACAGAAACGGATGCCGGTCCATTTAAAAAACTATCCAACTTAAAAGTAAATGGCCTATTTCCAGACTTTATCCGCTCTACAACAGAGGAACTAAAAAAATCTGGGGAAGCGGATTACCTAGTTTCAGTTTTTAGCGATAACGCAGGAATTGTTCGATATGATGAAAAAATGGATGTATGTGTAAAAGTAGAAACCCACAACTCCCCTTCAGCACTTGATCCTTATGGTGGAGCGTTAACTGGAATATTAGGAGTAAATCGTGACATCTTAGGTACAGGCATCGGTGCAAAGCCAATTGCTAATATGGATGTATTTTGCTTTGCTGACAAAAGCTTACCAGACAGAGTTGGTCTACCAGATCGATTATTGCACCCATCTAGAATTTTAGAAGGAGTTCATCTTGGGGTTGAAGATGGTGGAAATAAGAGCGGAATCCCTACCATCAACGGTAGTATCCACTTTGATGATTCTTACGCCGGTAAACCTTTAGTATATGTGGGAACCATTGGCGCACTCCCGCCTAGCACAGAACACTATCCAGAAACTCATACAAAAAACCAAAAGCCAGGCGACTATATCGTCGTGGCTGGAGGTCGTGTGGGTTCGGATGGAATTCATGGAGCTACTTTTAGCAGCCTAGCATTGGATGAAAACGCTCCCGCTACCGCTGTACAAATTGGTGACCCTTTTACACAAAAGAAACTGACTGACTTCTTGATTGAAGCCAGAAATCAAGGCCTTTACAGTTCACTAACAGATAATGGTGCTGGGGGAATAAGCTCCAGCATTGGCGAAATGGCAGAGTTAACCAACGGAGCAAGTATTCAACTAGAAAAAGTTCCTCTTAAATATGCCGGACTTGCCAGTTTTGAAATTATGATTTCAGAAAGCCAAGAACGAATGAGTTTTAGCGTTCCGCCAAATAAATTAGAAAGTTTCTTAAATTTGGCTAAAAGCTTTGAAGTAGAAGCTTGTGAGATTGGAAACTTCACAGACACTGGCTTTTTAGAAGTTAGTCATCATGGTGAATGCTTAGCTTATTTAGAGCTTGAATTTATGCATAATGGACTGCCAAAGAAAAATTTAAAAGCAAATTTCTCTGTAAAAGAAAATCCTTTTCAAGCTTGGCACGGGAAAGACTTCAGAAAAAAACTTCCAAAAAACACGAAAGAACTTTTTATGGAAGTGCTTTCTCTTCCAAATATCGCCTCCAAAGAAAATTTAGTTAGAAACTATGATCACGAAGTTGGAGCTGCCACCTTTGGCAAGCCTTTTACTGGAAAAAACTCTGATGGTCCAAGTGATGCCGGTGTTATTGATATGTCCGCTCATGGTGGTTCAAATAATAGTTTGTTAGCTGTAAGTAATGGCGCACAAAATTTATTCGCCAAGCATGATGCCTATTACGCATCCATTGCCAGTGTGGACGAGTGTACAAGAAATTTAGTTGCCACAGGAGCCGATCCTGAAATGCTTTCTATATTAGACAACTATTGCTGGCCTGATCCAATTCCATCTAACACTAATCCCGATGCCCAACATAAAATGGCCCAACTAGTAAGAAGTTGTTTTGCCTTAAAAGAGATTGCACTAGAATACAAAGCCCCACTTATTAGCGGCAAAGACTCTATGAAAAATGATTTCCTTGGAAAACACAATGGCCAGGATGTTAAAATCTCAGTAAGCCCTAGCCTATTGGTTACTGGTGTTGCCCCATTAAAAGAAGAACATTTCACAAGTACTAATTTTAAAAACTCAGGGGATTCGATCTACCTCATTGGAGAAAAACTATCTGATGAACTTTATACTAGCGAATTTAGCAGAAACTTCTTGGCTGATGTGGATGAAAGTATTTTCCCTAGTTTCAGTTTAGAGGAAAATTACAATTTATATAAAGTTATCCACAAATACTGTGGAGAACTAAAATTTTCTAGCCTCCATGATATTTCTGAAGGCGGTTTATTTACGGCATTAAGCGAATCCTGCTTTGGCGGAAAACTTGGCGCTAAGTTGCTAATTTCTAGCAAAAATTTAAGCCTACTATTTAACGAAGGACTTGGTCGTTTTATAGCCAGCATCCCACAAGAGGATGAAGCTGCATTTGAAAATAGCTTTGCGGGACATTCCTTTACAAAGCTTGGCTCTGTATCAGAACATTATACTTTGGAGTTTAGCGATGAACTCCTTAGCCTAAATGAATTAGAAAAAGCTTGGAAGGAGACTGTAAATGCATAAGGCAAAAGTACTGGTTTTTTCTGGTAATGGAATAAACTGTGAAAAAGAATCTGCCCAAGCTTTTTTTGATTTAGGAGCTGAGGTTGATTTTGTTAGATTAAAGAACTTAGAAGCAGAACCTGAAATGATTTTAAAATATAACATCTTAATGTTTCCAGGTGGTTTCTCTTTTGGTGACGAATTAGGATCGGGACAAATTTTTTCCTATCGCTTAAAAAAGTCTATTAAACCCCACCTAGATCAGTACCTTAAAAATAAAGGTTTAATTCTTGGGGTTTGTAACGGTTTTCAAATTTTAAGCAAATTAGGTGTCTTCAGTAACGAACTAGCTCTAAGTTTAAGCTACAACAAGTCTGGCCGTTTTATAAATCGCTGGGTTAATCTTAAAGTAGAAAAAAATAATCGCTGTGCTTGGCTCAAAGATATTGATGAAGACATTGCAATGCCGGCTAGACATGGCGAAGGAAGATTTGTTATCGGTGGAGATCTTGAAAATAATTTTCAAAAACTACTCTCCAATGGACAAATTGTATTCAGATATTCGGAAAATATCAACAGCTCAGACTTTGACATTGCAGGAATATGTGATGAGACCGGCCAAATATTAGGTTTAATGCCTCACCCAGAAGCGGCGCTAAAGCCTGGAATCAATCCATTTGGAAGTGAAAAACTGTGCCAACAAATTTTTAAAAATGCTGTGGAATACGCAAAAGCTTAAAAGGATTTCTTATGAAAATACAAACCGCATTGATTAGTGTAAGTGATAAAACAGATTTAAATTTGATTGCTGATTTTTGTAAAAGAAATGAAATACAGGTCATCTCCACAGGGGGAAGTTTTGCAAAACTTCAAGAACTTGGCCTAGTGGCCACACCTATTGAAAAAATCACTGGCAACCCAGAGAGCTTTGATGGAAGAATGAAAACCATTAGTTTTCAAATCGGCTCAGGCATTCTTTTTGATCGAAATCTTGAGTCTCATATTCAACAGGCCAAGGATTTAAATATTACAGCCATTGATATGGTGGTTTGCAACCTCTACCCTTTTGAAAAAGTAGCCAAATCAACTCAAGACGAAACAAAGAGGATCGAAAACATCGACATTGGTGGACCAACCATGATTCGAGCCGCTGCTAAAAACTTTGATCATGTTGCGGTTTTAAGCTCCCCTAATCAGTACCAAGACTTTATTGCCAATTATGAAAATGGAAGCTTAGATCGTGAATACAGAAAAAAACTTTCTTTAAGTGCTTTTAAAATGACAGCCACATACGATCAGTTCATTGTGGAAAGTTTTTTAGAAGAAGACACTGAACATTTGAGTAAGCCAGTTTTAGGAGAAGAAAAAAAACTTCGTTACGGCGAAAACTCTCATCAAAGAGCACAATTTGTTTAATTAAAAAAACACCCCCAAAATAACCTCTTCAATATCGAACAACTCCACGGAAAAGAACTTTCTTTTAACAATTATCTAGATATGGATGCTGCCTGGAAATCCTCTTGGGAAGTAAAACTCTTAAACAACCTAGATCACTCTGTAAGCGTGGTTAAACACAATAATCCATGCGGGCTCGCAGCCTCAAACGACCAGTTAGAAGCATTGAATTACGCATGGATTGGTGATCCAGTAAGTGCGTTTGGCTCTATCCTTGGCTTTACCTCAGAAGTTAACAAGTCATCTGCTGAATTTTTATCGGATAAATTTGTTGAAGTGATTCTTGCTCCTAGTTTTTCTACAGAAGCCTTTGAAATTTTATCCAAAAAGAAAAATTTAAGACTTATTAAAGCAACAGCCAGAGATTTGAATGCAAAAGAATCTGTATTTCGCAGTATCTGTGGTGGCTTATTAGTAACTGAAGAAGATCAGAAATATGATACAGAGTTCATTGCGAAAACAAAACAATCTCTCCCCGAAGAAATGAAAAGCTTAAGAAGCTTTGCAAGCACTTGTGGTAAATATTTAAAATCCAACGGCATTTGCTTAGTGCAAAAAACTTCTAGTAATACTTTATGGATGGTTGCCGCTGGTATGGGCCAACCAAATCGCTTAGAGGCATTAGAGAGACTGGTTGTTCCTAGGTTTAAGGACAAACAAGAGTTAGATATGAATCACTCCCTTCTATACAGCGATGCTTTTTTCCCATTTAAGGATAGCATTGAAATTGCAAATTCGGTGGGAGTAAAATACATCCTTCAGCCAGGTGGAAGTATTCGAGACGAAGAAGTGATTCAGGCCTGTGATGAATTTGGTATCGCCATGGAATTTACCGGAACAAGACACTTTAGACACTAAGGATAGTAAAATGGATTACAAAGAAGCTGGTGTAGACATAGAAAAAGGCAATCAATTTGTAGATCGAATTAAATCTCTAATGATTGATATGAAAGACGATCGAGTGGTAGATAGCATTGGTGGGTTTTCTGCTCTTTATAAAATGGATGAAGATCGCTATATTAGTGCTGCTACCGACGGAGTTGGTACAAAACTTTTATTGGCCATAGAAACAGAAATTTTTGATAGCATTGGTTTTGATTTAGTCGGTATGTGCGTTAACGACCTGATTTGTAACGGATCACGTCCCCTGTTTTTTCTAGATTATTTCGCCACTGGAAAACTAAACTTAGATACTAGCGAAAAAGTGCTAGCTGGAATTATAGAAGCCTGTAAAGAAGCGGGATGTTTTCTCATTGGTGGAGAAACCGCAGAGATGCCGGATCTTTACAGTGAAGGTCATTTTGATCTAGCTGGATTTGCCATTGGCGAGGTTTACAAAAAAGACTTACTTAGCGCCGATAAAGTTCAAGTTGGACATAAATTAGTGAGCGTGGCTTCCAGTGGTTTTCATTCTAATGGCTACTCCTTAGTGAGAAAACTAGTAAAAGAAGATGAGACCCAGCTTAAAAAAGACTTACTCGCTCCAACAAAACTATACGTAAAATCTTTGCAAAAAATTAGAGAGCAGCAGCCTAATCTAATTACTGGCCTTGCTAACATTACTGGTGGAGGCATTGAAAATATTGAACGCATGAACCCGAAACTTAAATATAGATTAGATCAACTCCCATCAATATCAGAACTTCCAAAGGCCATGCAATGTATCATTGATCGATCTGGTCTAAATGAAACTGAGCTGTACAAAACTTTTAATATGGGAATGGGTATGGTCCTCGCCACGAATGATACAGAAAACTTAATTACAGACTTAAGAGATTTAGACTTGAAAGCACAAGTAATTGGGGAAGTAGTATAAAACACTAAAATAAATAATTCCCTTTGAAAAACAAAAGCTTTCGGCTAAAAACATAGGAAACAGAATGAATTTCAACTCGAGCTTTTTTTCTAAACAACACCAGAGACAGGGGAAGCTACTTTCTAAAACGATCGCTTGTTTCCTTGAATCAACAAACAGTTTATTATCGGGCTTTATGAGAATTTTCAGTTTTTATCGATGATTTTTTTTCCATTTTAAAAGACTGAATGCAAAGGTCTTCTTCTGGAGCCTGACAACAGCGAACTGCCTCTTGGCCTAGTAACTGCAAGCTTTTATAGTCTTTGGCCATATACTCATTATTTGTGGTTTCCTCATTTTGCGAGTTAAATTCCATTCTTCGGTCCACACTGCCAAGGCCATTACCCGTCATTACTTTATCTCTTGCTTCAAAGCTAATGATATTCCCTATTATATCAGAGCGAATTTTTAAGCGTTGTTCTTGATCTCCGCCACGTTTTACATCGATGATTGTGTAAGGCGGATTGCATTGAAGATCAAATGGCTGTACGTTCTTGAACATAGATTCATGCAAAGCTTCGTAGTAGGCGCAAATGTCTTTATTTTTCAATATTTTCTCTTGGCGCTCTTCAGATAAGTCTAAAAACTCCAAGGTATCCGCTTCTAGTTTCGGCTCGTTATAACACTTCCCCAAAAACGCTTCTCGATGAAAATAGGAATCATCCATGGTAGATTCGCAATGCCCTCCAGGTATCGCCTCAGTAAGCAAAGCCAAACCTAATCCCACATAACCACCTAAAACAGCTAGACCTGCTTTTCCCCCGGCTTTTCCAACAACTTTACCAGTCGCTTTTGTGAGTGATTTACCAGCAGCCTTTGCCTTGGATAAAAGTTTTCGACCTTTTGCACTACTTAGACTTTTAACGCCTATACTTGATCTTAAGCCAGTCATCCATTTACCGAAAGACTTGTAGGACTTAAAACGCGCCGCCCTTTGTAATCGTGAAAGAGCCTTTGCTAGAATACTCTTGGAGAGTTTACCATCAGAAGCCTCCGTCAGTTGATCTAGAGAAATTTTCCTTAGTGGCACTCCACTTTTTACCAGATCAGCAATCTTTGCATATACTGCCTTCACTGATGCTTCTAGTTTCAACTTTGCAGTTGAAGCTAATTCTTCAAAAGGCTTGTACGCAAACATGGAATTTCTGGCGCCCATTTTATTTAGTTCAGTATCGATGGAGAACAGTTCCCTCTTAGCCTTATCGAAAGCCTCTTTAGTCATCGCTGCATTTTTTTTAAATTCTGGAGTCTGGCTTCTTAAAGTCTCAGTACCATTTACCTCTTGCATAGCAAGTCTTTCAAGTACTGAAGCTGGTATATTATCTGTACCATTAGCAATCATATAGTCTGCAATCTTCTTACGAAGTTTGTCAGCCTCATCCAGCATAGACTGATAGACTCTTTTAGCATCCAGTGATGCTCTTTTATTTCCCTTTTCTAAAATTTCTTCTGCCATTTTTTTTCTGGTAATATGTGAAACTGCCTTACCCGTTGCAATCAACCCAAGTGCACCACAGGCGTAAGCAGAGCTTTCTTGTTGGCACATTACGAACTCTTTAATGTCCCCTAGCTCGGCAGCTCCAATGGAACAAGAATATCCTGAATAAGGATTTTGCTCTTCTGCTCTAGAAAGCAGTGATATCGAAAAAATGATTAGAAACAATACCTTTCCCACAGTGACTTATCGGAAAAAGAATAAAGATCCAAAGTTTTCAGTACCTTAGACTGCTTAATGTATCATAATGATACATCATCAATACCTAAGTAAAACTCTAAGTAGTTATCAAAAAAACAGCTAAGTAAATCAAAGTCTATACACCTGAAAACATAAATTGTCAGTCTATGAAAAAGGAGTGGCATTTACGGCCTCAAATCGAATGAATCCCTCTCTCAGCTGGAATGCATTTCGCTCCTTAAGGGAATGTAATCAATTAGAGAGGTAAAAAATGTTAAACCAATTGTTCAATAAATTAGTAAAAGGGAAAAGGGATATCCGAATTCGTAAGGCTGTGAACGCCGATGTATTTGAACTTATCTCTTTAATCAAAGACATCCGAAAAGCCTATGGCCTTCCCATTGATTTAAAAAAGAAAGACCAAGACTTACTATCCATTGAGTTCTATTACAAAAACGGAAATTTTTTGGTGGCAGAAGACGATGGAAGAATTGTTGGATGCGCTGCCATTTATTATAGTAAAGACGGAAGTGCTACCATCACTAAATTTTACGTTGAGCGCTTCTATAGAAAACTTGGTTTAGGCACTGAGCTACTAAATATGTTATGTGCCTACGCTGAAGAAGCTGATCAAAACCAGATCCATATCAATGTTCCACATCGAATGCGTGCTGGCCAAAAATTCATTCGAAAAATTGGCTTTGAGAAACTCAATGCAAAGATAGCCAATTCAAGTAGTAGCTTCGAAAGATTCATTAAAGATTTAAGACATTAAAAAATACGAGGCCCCGCTCGTTAGCCCCAAACCTTCACTTCCCCCAGTGAAGGTTTTTTGTATTTCTCTAGAAAACTCCCCTTTTTTTCATATGAATAAGATATTTAAAACTAAGACATCATAATCAAAAACTTGATCCTATCTCGCTTTGATAGCTGAGAACGGTAAGTTATCTAATACTTGGGAACTATATAAAAAATTAAGTAATATAAAACTTTAGCTAGCCCGCACATTTGCGGATAGATCTTTTGAAATAGTTATTATCATGCGGGGAATTTTGTTCAGAGTAAGTTGAGTTGCAAACAAATTTATTTAAACCACTATAAATTAAGACCTGCTCGTCTGTAATTCAGTCGGGAAAATTTAAGAGGATTAGAGCGTTAAAAAAAAGGCTCCCCGCTAAAGGGAGCCCAAACCAATAGAAAACAACTAGGAGATTTATGAAAATTGCAGCTCATAAATCTAGGAGATTTCTCCCCATGGAATTATTAAACATCAGCGGTAGGCATAGGTGCAAATTCATTTTTTCAATTCTATAAATGCTAGACCATAGCCAATACAGAGCATAACAAAAAAGCATAACCATACCATGGTTATGCTTTTAATGTAATTTATGAAATGTAAATTTGTACTTAAGCTACGATCTGTTTGTAGATAACAACTGCAATTGCGATTGGGGCTACGATACGAGTTAACCACATTAAGCCAAAAGCCATGGCTTTATTTTCATTGGTAACTCGAAGGCAGTCTTCCATTCCAAGCCTCCACCCCATAAATAGGGAAATCAACATTCCGCCAATTGGTAGTAAATAATGCGAGGAAGTAAAATCAAATAGATCAAAGAAATTTAGACCGAAAACTTTTACATCTTTCCAATAATTAAAAGAGAAAAGCGGTAGGTATGCCATCAAGTAAATAACCAGCCCCACTCCTAATGTTACTTTTTTTCTGTCCTTATTCAAAGTTTCAGAGAAATAAGTAATTGCAACTTCCAAAATAGAAACGGCAGAGCTTAGAGCAGCGAAAAGCACTAGCAAGAAAAAGACAATAGAAAGGTAATCACCACCTGGCATTTGCGCTAACAAACCTGGTAAGGTGGCAAACATTAAGCCTGGACCACTTGCTGGCTCAAGGCCAAAACTAAATACGATGGAGAAAATCACAACCCCAGCTAGTAAGGCAATGAAGGTGTCTAAAAAGGCAATCATCACACCTGTTTTCATAAGGTCTTCTTTTTCATCCAAGTATGAACCATAGGTAAGCATAGCTCCCATACCAAGGGACAAGGTAAAGAAACTGTGACCAACAGCCTCTAATATTCCTGCAGGACCTAATTTAGAAAAATCAGGAGAAAACAAGAAAGAAATGGCTGCAGAAAAACCATCTAGGCTTACTGATTTAACAAGCATCGCAACTAACAACACCAAAAGTGCAGGCATTAGAATTTTTGTCCAACGCTCTAGACCATCTTTAATACCACCATAAACCATGGCAACAGTGAGCCCCATAAATAGAGTATGGGAAATTGACATTCTCACAGGGTCACCAAGAAGACCTCCTAAAATGTCAGAAATCTCTGCCGCCGACTTTCCTTCAAACTGAAAACTGGCAGATTGGTAAAAGAAATCCAGTACCCAACCACCAACAACGCTATAAAAACTTAAAATTAAGATGGCAGAAATCAAACCCATATAACCAGGAGCTGACCAGAAAGTTTTTTTATCGCCAGATAGCTTTTCGAAAGATTTCACTGCATTGGATTGGGTTCTTTGACCGATATAAATCTCTGATATTAGGATTGGTAAACCAACGCAAGCAATACATAGTAAATAGATAAGTACGAATGCTCCACCGCCGTTAACACCAGCAATGTATGGGAATTTCCAAATATTCCCTAAACCAATGGCAGAACCTGCTGCTGCTAATATAAATGCTAAGCGACCACTCCAATGAACTCGTTGACCCATATTTTCCTCTCCGTATAATTCCCTCAAAGTCGTTAACCCTCAGTCATAACGCATTGCTTGATCGAGGTCACCATATATGCACCGCAAAAACTAAAGTTTTGAACTTTTTTTAGTCAAACCCACAAAGCACCAAGCCACTCCTGTCAAAAGGGTGGCTGCCACCCTTTTGACAATCGTCTATCTTTTAAGAGCTAGGGAGGGTCAGGAATAGGGTTGTCAACAAAGAAGCTATTTACTACATCAGTTGTTTTGTTTACC
>JAYZXX010000053.1:0-17160 GCA_036140815.1 Bdellovibrionota bacterium
GCCATATCATGAATTCGTCTCTGCATAACGGCATTGAAATAAAAGGCTTGTACCACTTGTACAAAACTCTCCAAGAGCCTCAATGACTGCATATCATGAATTTCTTCTAAAAACACAAAAGCACCCGCTAATTGATTTTCAATGTTCAGAGGAAAAACAGCGTATTCAGACTTTTGAAAAACTTGAACCAACATCTCTGCCAACTCTGGTGCATCTGCTATGCTACTAATTCTTTGAATGTAGTCTTGTTGACTAAGCTCTTTAAAAGAGATTCCAGCCCCTCTAACCTTCTGAGGGTCAACATTATGGGCCTGTGAAACAGCCAAAGACCGATAAGATGGTAAATGCTTTAAAAACAAAATTGAACTCTCGCCCAAAATCTCCGCACTTTGCTTTAAAAATATGTCCACCACCTGAGTCACTTCCGCGGTTTTCGAAAGTTCTGACATCAATTGGTTAATTTTTTGAATCTCCTCTTTTTCCTTAGAAATTCTTGAATTCAAAGAAGTTAATGCTTTATTTTTATTCTCCAACTCTTCTAAAAGCTGCTCGTTCTGATACTGTAAAAATAGCATTTCAACGGTTCGATCAACCGTTACCAATACATCCCCTAAATCTTCGAATGGCTTGTGCAGATAATCATAGGCACCAAGTTTAATTGCTTGTAGTGCAGTATCTAAGGAAGCGTGAGATGTCATAATAATAAATTGTATGTCTTCAGAAATTTCTCTTACCTTCTCAAGTAAATCAATACCAGACATTCCAGGCATACGGATATCACTAAGAATAATATGTGGGGGCTCCTCAGGAATTATTTTAAAAGCCTCATCAGCTGATGGAAAATCTCGAACCTGATATCCTGCATCGCCTAATGCTTCCATCAAAATAGAGCGAATAGATGCCTCATCATCCACGATGTACACCATAAACTGTTCTCTTAAGCTTTCTATTGACACCCTTGCCTACCCCTTTAATTTTGGTTTACGAATTTTCACTTGAAAAGATGAAGCAGTTTCTTCTTCTTTTGGAGCCTGATCATCAGATACTACATTAACTTCCTCTGCCTTAGATTCTACCGAAGGCATTTCTGGTAATTCACCCACTAGAGTTCTATCTTCTAAGCTTGGCTCATCTTCTTCCTCATCAGTAAAGCCCGCTATGGCATCCAAGGCCGACACTCCACCACCTTCTTTTTCTTCCAATACAGGAATACTAGTTCCTGATTCAGGCGTGGCGAACTGGAACTCATCTTCATCTTCATCTTCCGAAATTTCATCAATAGAAGGTAGACCAATAGAAGTAACTTCCTCATTACTCATTTCTTTGCTAAGAATTTCTTCTGTTAAATCATCATCAATATTTTCTGTAGACTGATTGTCATTAATCTGTTTCGCCTGAAGAGACTCACTGCCCTCATCTTTAGTTTCTGTTTTTGCAACTGGTATTTGAGCTTCCACACTATCATCACCAAATTTTGGAGTATAGTTTGACTCTGGCAATTCAACCTCTTCCGCCTCAGGAAAATCAATAAAGAAAGTAGTTCCCACATCAATTTCTGACTCAACATAAATGTTCGCCTTGTGATCTCTGACAATTCCAACAGATACGGACAATCCAAGACCCGTTCCTTTTCCAGCTGGTTTCGTAGTAAAGAAAGGTTCGAAGATCTTATTTTTAACATCCTCGGGCATACCGTGCCCCGTATCTTCAATTCGTAATCTAACCAGGCCTTCTTCTTTAATGTGATCTAGATAGATATGTAAAGATTTATTCTCACAATCTTCCATTGCATGCCCAGCGTTCATCATTAGGTTTAACATTACCTGCTGAATCTGGTTACCATTAGCCAAAACACATGGAACACGATTTACCGATCGTGAAATTTTAACCCCTGCCAATGATAACTGATGCTCAACCAAATCAACAGCCGCCTGCACTACATCCCACATATTTGTAGGACTTAGCTCCAACTTTTCAGCACGGGCAAACTTCATAAGCCCCTCAATGATTTCCTTTGTTCTACGAGTCTCTGATTCGATGATATCCAAATGTTTTTTCATATCATCATTCTTAACCTTTGCTTTAGCCAACTGCGTGTGACCCAAAATACCTGCCAAAGGATTCTTAACCTCATGAGCAATACCAGCACTTAACTGACCAAATGCTGACATTTTCTCTGACTGAACTAGAGCCATTTTAGAATGTTCCAATTGCTCTTCACGCTCAATCAAACTCTGAGCCATTTGCCCAATACTTCCTGCCAACTCACCGACTTCATCTCTCGACTTTACATTCACAGGAACTTCAAAGTTTCCAGACCCGATTTCCGCAGCAACGCTCTTAAGATCCTTCAATGGCTTGGTAATCAATCTAGTAAAGATTAAACTCAGCGCCAAACCGGCAACCAACACTCCGATTCCTATGACAATTAAAGTCTTAAAAAGCTCATCCGCAGCACGGAATGCTTCATTTCTTGGTGTAGTGATGATTGCATATAAGTTTGTATTGGCGATTTTTTCGTAACCTGCTGCTACCGCATCACCATTTTCATCTTTATAAGAATCACCTGCACCTGCTGGCTTTGCTTTTTGTTGAATTTCTTTAACCACCTGATTATGCATTAAGGCTTGTCCCAGTAGGCGATCATTTGGGTGTGCATACACAAAACCAGAGGCATCCACCAAAAATGCCGTATTTAAAGAAGCCTTGTAGTTATTAACGACTCCAGCAAACAGATTGGAATTCACCAAACCTACCAAAACCATATCTTTTAGAACATTCTTGTTATTCGTTTCCTCTACCTGCGCACGAATAGAAATCGCAAAAATTGGCGCCCCATTTGGCGCAGACAAACGCTGAAAGTACAGTCCTGAATCCGAAGCCTTTTCCAAGGCAAAGTTTTGCACCAAGCCATCCATAAAACCGATGGGCCACGATTTAGCATCAGACAAATCGTTACTTACCTGCCAAGTCACCTTTCTTGTTCCAGGGTCCACAGATACGATTCCAAAAAAATCTTCATACTGGCTAAATAAAACTGAGTTTACCCCAGCTTGTTTTTTTTGCTGCTCAGATAGGGATTGGTAGTTCGAAGCGAAAATGGCTAACTTAGAAATTAAGCTCCCCACCTTTTCTTCCATCAACTGGGAAACACCTTGAGAAAGCTTTGAGTTAATTTCAACCACAAATGCCTGCTTATCATTGTAGAAAACTCGGTTAGTATTCCAAAGAACCGCTACCATGGCACCAACCAATACCACCGTAAATAGCAAACCAATCTTGGCTAAAATACTAAACCTCATTTCTGATTCTCCCCTGCAGAATTTCACCAACACAAGATTACTTTAGCAAAAAGTCTAAGTAATTGCTATTATTGTAGTTTTCTATAATCTTTCGGGCAAGTTTTGTCGGGAAATTCTTTGTGAAAGAGCCCTTCTAATTAAAAAAGACTAGCCCTTTGTCCATCATATGCTAATTTATCCATCATGGACTTTCATTCTCAGCATTTAATCATTGGAACAGGACTTGCCGGACTTTATTACGCACTGGAAGTGGCAGAAAAAGAAACGGTAATAATAATAAACAAAAGTAAAATGCAAAATTGCAATTCCACTTGGGCCCAAGGAGGGATCGCTGCTGTCATGGCCGAATCTGATAGCTTTGAAAAACACATCGACGACACTTTAACCGCTGGTGCAAACCTAAATGATCATGAGATTGTTAGGCAGGTTGTAGAAAACGCCCCTGATGCCATTTCACATCTTACAAAATGGGGAGTTGAATTTGATCGAGACGCGCAAAACCAACTTCACCTAGCCAAAGAAGGCGCCCACTCCGAACGAAGAGTATTGCACGTACAAGATCACACCGGAAAAGACATCCACCAAAAGCTTTTGCAAAAGGCCCTAGAACACCCAAACATACAAATTTTTGAAGAAGCCTGCGCTATTGATTTATTAACCTCTAAAAAATTACACCTCAAACCCAATGAACAAAATCGTTGCTTTGGCGCCTATATCTTAGATGTAAAAAGCTCCAAAGTCTTCACCGTTGGAGCCAATTTCACGGTCTTGGCAACAGGGGGCGCTGGAAAAATCTATTTATACACTTCCAATTGGGATGGTGCCACCGGCGATGGAATAGCTATCGCCCACCGTGCAGGTGCAAGAATCGCAAATATGGAGTTCATGCAGTTCCACCCCACTTGCCTATACCACTATCACGCCGCGAACTTTTTAATCACCGAAGCCCTTCGCGGAGAAGGTGCTGTTTTGGTAAATGAAAAAGGCAAGGCTTTCATGGACGAAAAGCACCCTTTAGGCAGCCTTGCTCCTCGAGACATTGTCGCTAGAGGAATTGATGAAGAATTAAAAAGAAGTGGTGCTGACTGCGCCTACCTTGAATTAAAAAACAAGGACGAAGACTTTCTATTGGCACACTTCCCAAGTATTTTTGAAAAATGCATGCAGCTTGGAATTGATATTCGCAAAGAACCTATACCTGTAGTTCCAGCAGCACACTATCTGTGTGGTGGTGTATTAACTGACAAAGATGGAAAGACTGATATCGCCGGACTCAGCGCCATTGGAGAAGTGGCCTGCACAGGCTTACATGGTGCAAATCGATTGGCAAGTAACTCCCTCCTCGAGTGTTGCGTATTTGCTCAAAAGGCAGCCCATAAAAACCTTAAGAGATCGGCCGAGTTTAAACTTCCAGAAAATTTAAAAATTCCAGCATGGAAAGATCATAGTAAAACTGATAAAGACGAAATGATTGTAATCTCACATACATGGGATGAAGTTCGTCGACTGATGTGGAACTACGTTGGAATCGTTCGTAGCAACAAAAGACTGGATCGAGCTGAACAGAGACTTGAAGCCATTATCTCTGAAGTGGGTGAGTACTATTGGGATTTTAAAATGCATCGAGACATTCTAGAACTAAGAAACCTCACCACCACTGCCCTATTAAGTGTTAAATGCGCTCGCAAAAGAAAAGAGTCTCGAGGCATTCATTTTAATATTGATTGCCCTGAAATGTCGGAGAATGAGGCCTTTTCAACCATCATCACCTAAATTAGTTTTTAATAAAATTAGTTGGAATGCTCTGCTCAGAAAGCCCCAAATCCCCAGTGATCACCAAGTCAATACTATCCGCTTTCTCTAAGCCCTCGTAAGGCACTTCAAAACTTACATCATAAGCTTTACCCCATGGAGTGTGCTTCGGATACAAACTCTTTAATCGTGGATAGGCCTGAGAGTTCTTCCTTACATTCCCTAAATACCTCGTTCCATTTACAACAAGGTATATTCGCCAGATGGATTTACCTTCGTTTAAGTCATTATATTGAATCTCTGGTGTATAAAAACTTACAAATAGTTTTGATCGATTGCCCAGATCTTCTAGCATTTTCCTACGCTGCCTAATGATTTCATCTTGGCTCCACTTGTAGACCTTTGCTTGAAACTCAATCTGTTCCGCATAAATGTCTTTAGTTATCAATGTAGCACTGTAATGAAATATATTGGTCCAACCAGAATACAATTCATCTTTTATGCTCAGAGCCTTCACCTTCTCGATGTATTCATCAGAAGGCCTATATTCCTTGGCCTTTCCAGCGCTTGAACAAGCCGCTAAAGACAGAAGTAATAATAAGGATATAGATACTAATTTACTCTTTCGCCAATCCACTTCTTCAAATCCTCAAAGACTTTCTGTCGACCAACCTCATTATATATCTCGTGATACATTTCAGAATAGACAATCTTTTGCTTATCTTCACTACCAAATTTAACAAAAATTTCTTCAGATGATTTCAAACTTACAATTTGATCATCCCCTGCCAATTGCATTAAAATCGGCAAATCAAGTTTTTCAGCTTTCAACTGAAATTCTTCAAAACATTTCAGAAAATCCAAATAAAGCCTTGGGCAAACCTGATCATGTCTCAAAGGATCCCTATCGTATGACCTTACAATGCTTACATCATGAGTTAATAGCTCATTATCAATTTCATTATTTAATGTAATATTAGGGATTAATTTGACCAGCATTTTGGCAGCCATATCTTTAATCGCTGGCACTGGCAGACTTAATCCCATCAAAGGTGAACTAAATATTGCACCCGCAAAACCACTTAAATCTTTTTGGATGAGATAGCTCATCTGAATCAACCCCCCCATAGAGTGACCCAAAAGAAAATACTTTTTCTCCCCTTCACGTCCTTTTACAAATCGGATGAATTGATCCAAGTCTTCTACATACTCATTTACGGAAGCAACACCACGCTTACCTTCCGACTTTCCGTGGCCACGTAGGTCCCAGGCATAGATCACATAATTTCCTGGCAACATCCCTTCGCAGAAATGAATATAAGACTCTGAATGCTCTCCCATTCCATGAGTAATGATAATTACATTTTCAACTTCTTCTTGAGATTTCCAAAGCTGATAAAATAATTCTTGGTTTCGGTAGGCACGAAAAAAGCCCTCTTTTCTCATCTAATTTTCCTCTGCTGCTGCATCGCCCTGAGGATAACGTATTTCAAAGCCAAATCCAAGTTGAAGTGCGGTTCCAGGGTTAGAAAAATTAAACTTCATATCCATTCGAAAATTAGTATCGCCACCCATAGGCATTAACAAGCCAATACCTAGATGCACTCCCCCTTTAGTGTTAAAGTCTCCGTCGTATACGGTTTTAAAACTAGTTGCATCCAAACCAATATAAAGAAGGGAGTTTAAGCCCCCTTCAATCACCATTTCTGTTTTACTGCTCACACTCAAATTATAAATTGTAACGCCTTCTGCATTAGAAGCCGAAAGCATATACTCGGTTGCTTTCGTAGCATTACTTGGAAAAGAAAAGCGCAGGATAGTTGTTGGTTGAATTTCTGTAACATTGGGGATTTGATTTGGCAGGTAGGGACCAGTTTGAAGTCCTAGAGCCCATCCAAAAGGGGCCTCCCCATCTCCACCTTGCTGAGCAAAAGCACTAAGATTACAAAATAAAACGAAGCCGATGATCCAAAATGTCTTTTTCAATGAGATACCCCTACTCACTAAAGTTTAGCATTCTTTTCCAAGACCTAGTAGTGAAAGCAGCTAGCTTTTAAACCTAGGTCAGATCAAAACTCAGGACCAAGGTAATGCTTGACTGGGATCATAGCTTTGAACCAGAGCCTTTCCCTCTTTAACATAAGCAATTGCCATATTAATATTGGCATCAGGATAAAATCTATGAAGAGCAAAAGCATAGATCTTAAGCTGCTCAAAAGCCTTGTCTGAAAAATGACTAGAGCCCGTTTTATAGTCGAGTAACCAAATATCCTCAGAATCATCTTTGGCCCAAAAATCGATTTGCCCTTCAATAATTCTTCCTGAGTCTAACTTTAAAATAAATCCCCACTCTAAATGAGCACGGTGAAACAACTCAGAAAAAGGTATATCTTCCATAGCCAGGAGGGCATCCACAATCTCAGCCTCCTCCGCTTCCAATGCACTCACAAACTCATCTTCCTTTTGCACTGAAACGGCTGCAACATAGTTTTCTAAAACCGAATGAAGTCTTGTTCCATCGGCTGCTCGGTCCATTCGTTTTTTAAAGTGTTCGGCGGTGTAAAACTCTTCTTCCTCTCCTTTCTTTTGCTGTCGCCCATACTCAGTTCTTTGCTCTAATAGCTTTGAAACCGAGTCTGTCTCTAAGGGTTTGAAGTAATCTTGCTCTTGTCCCTGCCATTGATCAATCCACTCAGGAGCATTGGATAGGTTCTTCTCAAGTGAAATATCTTGGTAGTTACGTCTCACTAAATAGCTGTATTTCTCTCTTTTATAAGTCTCATCAGAAAGTTCCCAGGCGAGATCCTCTAACCAGGAGTTTTTCTCAATCTTATCGGACCAAGAAAGATACAGACATTTTTCAGCTCTTGTTAAGGCTACGTACAACAAACGATGCGACTCTTCTTTTTCTTTCTGTTGAATTTGCTTAATTTTCTCCTTACTAAAAAGAGGAAGCCTTTTTACTCCATCTTCGCCCTGAGGAACTGGCAAACAAAATTTTTCTTCATCCTCAAAGTAGTCCATACTAAGAGTCAATTTGGACTTTTTATTCATTCGACAAACAAACACATGGGGAAACTCCAAACCCTTTGAAGCATGGATTGTCATTAACTGAACACGATTCGGTTCAAGTGCTGCCGCTGCCTCCAACTCTCCTTCATTAGTGACTTCGGCAAGCTCCTCTGCTCGACGTAGATAACTAAGCGGAGAAAAGAATGCCTTTCTCTCTCCTTCTCTTAGATCACAAAGGAATTTCCATACATTGGCTTCTCTTTTGCCACTAGAGTCATATTTTCTAGCACTTTCCAAGATACCACTTTCAAAAATGGATTTTTCCAAGGCCGAGCTAATACCGTATTCTTCTGCAAACTCCTTCAGCGAGGATAAAGTTTCAATAGATGGCTCATCTTTGCTCTTTAATTGCTCCCAGGAAAACTCTTTTCGTTCCACCCAATCAAAAATCTTTTCATCTTCAACAAAAAACCAAGGGCTTCTTAAAAGCTCAATGATATTTTGCGAATCATGGGGATGCACTAAGAATTTCAGCAAAGCCAAAAGGTCTAAAATCTCTCTTCTCTCATAAAAGGACCCACTGGTATGTAAATAATGAGGAACATCCTTCTCTTGCAGGCAGGCAGAGATTTCAAGCATTGCTTTTTTGGTGCGACTTAAAATACAAATATCACTAGGGGCAACCCCTTCGTTTAACAACTGAGTGATGCGATTCGCAATCATCCAATTTTCTTCTGCAATATCCTCTGCAATTAAAAACTCGGCCGCTGCTTGGTCTGGGTCTTCCGTCTCCTTGTAGTCTCTCGTTTCCATAGAGGAAAATCCAAACTGCCCCATAAACTCATTGATAAACTCCATGCAATCGGGCTTGGTACGATAATTTTTCATCAATAATAGAAAAGCTCCCTCACCAGACCGGAGTCTTTCTTCTTCTTTATGAAAAAGAGTCTGATCTGCTCCACGAAAATAATAAATACTTTGCTGTGGATCGCCCACCAAATAGTAAGGAGATTCATCTATGAAATGCTTTAACAAATGCAGTTGCTCAGGACTGGTATCTTGAAATTCATCAATCATCCAATAGTCAAATTCACTGGCAAAGGACAAAGCAAAGTCTGGTTTTTTTCTTAAAAGATAAGCGGCGAAAAACTCAATGTCTGCCATGGAAATGCTAGAGTTTTGCAGACGATCTTGCAAGAAAGCCTGCACAAAATCATTAGCAAATTCCTGGAAACATTCGTTATACTCTTGATAATCAGCCACAAATGGAAAAATCTCTTCTGGCCACTTTGCCATCTCTTTTACTTGATCCCATAAATCAGAAGCCTCCTGATGAGTGGCATCATCTAAAATTGGATTCTTAGATGGATTAGAAGGCTTCCTTGAAATACTTGAAACGGCAGAACTCAATGAGTCTTCCATCTCAGCAAACTCTACCTGGGTCAAACTAAGTAGAACATTACCCAGTTGAATCCAATTCTCTTTAGTCTTTCCCTTACTATCAGGCCCTTCTGCCAAACTCACGACTCTATGACCCACTTCTCGACACTGATTCTGAAATTCTTTGAAGCGATTTTGTAAATCCATTTCGATGTCATGTGTATTTGTCGGGCTCAGCTCTTTACCCAATAAAAAGCTTTCGTAATACCTTACGAGAAACTTTGAAAGATCGGAAAAGTTATATATACTCAAAAGCTTTTCATACTTTTCATTACTTTCCATAATTCGCCAGGCCCAATAGAAAAAGGATTTTCGATTATCCATTCCACTGATCACTTCAAAACCAGAATCCAAACCAATTCCATGACCGTATTTTCTTAAAAAACTACTTAAAACCCCATGAATGGTTGAAATCTGCAAATAGTTTCCGGATCGAACATAATCAATTAAAAGAGGGTCGCCTTGCTCTGATGCGAACAAGAGCAAACGCTCTCTTAATTCTTGAGTTGCTTTGACCGTGAAGGTAGTCACTACCAATTTAGGAGGACGCCCCTCTTGCTCAAAAAAAGCTTTTACCCAATCCAGAACTCGAAGAGTTAGATTTCTAGTTTTTCCTGCCCCAGCACCGGCTCGAACAATTTTGGTTTCTTTTAAAAATTCAGATGCTTCGCTCTGCATAAGTGTTTCCAATCACATTTAGGGCAATATTCTTCTGGCTTTGAAGGAATAGGAAAAAGCTCCCCCTTATCCTCTACCTTGTCTTGAAAGTTCAACATCAAATCAACTAAATCAGACTCAGCCTCATTTAATTCACTCGCCTCAATTAAATTTCGTTTTCTGGTTTGAGTTGGTAAAAAATCTACATCAGCGTCTTTACGTATGAAGCCTTTACTTCTTTCAAATGGGCGCACACTATAATAAATGGCCGCATACACATCCATGCCTTCTTCCTCAAGAATATCTCTTAAGACTTTGGAGTAAAATAGCAATTGAAAGTCTTCTTCTTGAAACCATGAGGAAAAATTACGGTAACTTGCTCCTGAATTTTTATAATCTATAATAGCCACTTGTTGGTTCTTACGATCGATTCTATCCACAATGGCTCTAAACCTAGGGCCGGCATTATCTTCTTTACTAAATTTCTTACTATCTCTATCCCAATAAACATCCAACAAATACTCTTGCGCATAGTAGGATGTACCAGGGAAATCCTTTTTCCATTGTTCTTCAAAGTCTAAAAACTTTTTAAGAATTTTTATGTATTGCGAACGATACCTTTCTAAAAAGTATAGAGGAGAACCATCTTCTTGTGCCTCTAATAAACATCGGTCCACTAAACCATATATTGCATTTTCGTCACTTGCTTTCAAAGAAGTTGAAATCGCCAGCTCAAACATTCGGTGAATGATATTTCCGTTCTTCATTCGATCCATATCAAGGTCCACAGCGGGACTAGTACGCAAATTCAAAAAATATCTAGCTGCAAATTTAAAAGGACATTGAACAAAATCTTTAAAGCCACCAGCAGAAAAATTTTGAATTTTTCTTGGACTAGGTAGGTAGTCACCTAAATCCCTCTCGATACCAATCTTAGAAAAACCACCCAGCTTCTCATGCAATAGATCGAGGCTCTGCTGCTGAAGAGCATCTAAACGACTTATTGCCGGACTATTAATACTTTGAGTGGCTTCATTCTTCTCAGACTTTGCATCCATCCACAATAGATTTGGAGCTGACAGCGTTCCAAGAAAATCAGTACTTGCATAAGAATAGTAGAACTTTCTATCTTTATTGTGTTGATTCCACAAAAGATAGTATTCAAAACTTCTACTTTCTTCTGGACTCAAAGGAAAACCAGTATTTGCTCGAATGGACAATAGGTCTGAAGTATTTATTGCTTTCAGTGGACTATTTTTCTTCAGACTCGTTTCATTTAATCCTAAAACAAAAACATGATCTAAATCAACATAGTCTAAAGAGCTAATGTCCAGACAAGCAACCCCTTCTTTGCTACCTGGTTGTATGCTAATTTCGATTTTAGCGATCACTCCCGCCAAATAAGACAACCAATCTTGTAAACGTAATAACTGGTCCCCAGGGCAATCCACTAAAAATTGTTTCGTTACTTGCTCTAAGCCAGCAGGAAAACTTTTGCTCGGCCAATGCTGTAAAGCCCATAATAAAAAATCATCGCGTTTAAGCTCTTGGTTTTTTGAAGTCATTCTTAAGCTCTCAAAAGATTCATAAACGGCTTTCGCTCTAGATAAATCTTCATCACCATAAATTTTACTATATAAAACCTGAAATTTTTTATAAGGAAGGAGAGTTTCTTCTGTGCGATATAATGAAATTTCTAAATCTTCTTTTTGCCAATTTCGAACACTTAACTTTAACTTGGAAAGCCACTGACTAACGCTCAGTAGAGATTGAAATCCTGTGTTATACGGTCGAGAGCAAGCTATCCCCTCTTTTTGTAGATAGTTTCTTAAGACCGGCCAATATTCACCAATGTCACCAGCAACAATTGCTATTTTTTCTGCTGGAACAGAGCTTTCCAGTAATTTACGAACCGAGTGAATGCAGTCTTTCACCTCAGAAAGCGCACTGGTAAAACGTTTGGCTTGCAGTATTTCGGCCTTTTCTGATTGGCAATGCTTCAAGCCCTTTAAATAAGAATCAATCTCTTTATCTAGATAAGAAAACTTCTCAAACGGGGCATAACTTGAAAACTCCATGCCATAACTTTCGTTGGCAGAAATGGATGGAAAAATTAAGTGCACTTCATTATGCTCGGCTATTTTGGCAAATAACTCTGCCTCCACAAACTTCATCTCTAGAGATAAATCTAAGTAAAGCTTGCGCTTCCAAATCATTTCCAGATCATCAATGTAATTCAACAAGACGGCAGGAAGACAAGATACGGGAATTTTCTTCTCTTCTTTTAATGAAAACCACATTTCTTCTGCAACAAAAAACCAATGTCCCCAACGATGAAAGGCTTCAATATTTTCTTTAAACCATTCTTTTAGAAGATCTCGCCCTTCAGGATATTCAAACACAAAAGACAACTGAGTCATATAGGCAAATAAAGTTTTAGCGGCACTAGGAGATTTTAGAAAACTTTCCTCTCGACTCGAAATCAAACTTGAGAGATAAGAACTGACATACTCATTGGAAAGAATTTGATACTCAGGTACTGCATAGTGAGAAAGCTTCTTCCATAAATCTTGTGGCCGAAAAATAAATTCTTCAGCAATGGCTGGGTATTTATCCAAATAATAATTTTGCCATTCAAATTTAGACCTTAAATCCGCCACTAAAATAGAATCCGTTTCCGGATTAAGTTTCTCTAGAATTTTTCTTTTCTCGTGGGAACTACCCACCGGATGGAATGAAAACATGCTACAGATTCTAACACTTGCAAGAGGATAAAATCACCCCTTGATTATTGCGTCATCAGCGTCTTTGCTTTAGTTTACGGCGATTTGTAGAACCAAAATCAGAAAAGCTTAAATCCACATCAAAACCAAGTTCGGAACTGATTTCAAGCATGTATCGGCGATCTTCAACTTGCCCAGCATAAGCCCCCAACTCTACCCCATAGGTGGCCAACTCAATATCCAGAGGCCCTAAACCAATCCCCAAACCATAGGTGTAATAGCCTTGGCTGAATCCCCCGCGAACAGTAATGATTGGTAAATCCACTTCAACTCCAAAATGAATCTTTTTTGCCAAGGGCTCACTACTTTTTAAAATGTGTTTGTAGTCAAAGGCAGGTGTTATTGTTATTCCAGGGGCTTCGATATCCATTGCCCAGCCCACTGCAACTTCCGCATCAATTCCCGTCGGAGCGGATGTGGAAGAGCCAGTTGCCTGAAAAGTTGTATTTCCCAGGTTTTTATAGACAGCTCCGAGACGCATAGGACTAACAGACTTAATCCTCCACAGCACACCTACATCCAAGCCGTAACCAACACCAGTGGCACTGATTTGATCTTGTATTTCATCCGAAGTTACACTTTGCAAACTATCCACACCAATTGGTATGTAACCACCGGTTCTAGTAATCCTGCGAAAGGAAAAACCAAGAGAAACATCTTCTCCTCCAAACGCAAAACCCATTCCGTATCCTTGATCTAAATAGTAGGTAATATTTAATGAAGTAAAAGCTGGGTTTGTTACATATGGATCAATGTAGCCATCATAAAAATAATTTAAACCAAAATTTTTCATGTAAATGGACATATTGCCATTATAAGCGATCCATAAGCGATCTCCTGTAATACTAGCAAGTTGATCCCCTACTGAACCTGTAGCGCTACTAATATTCTCAATGGTTTCAAGAGCCTGAGTTCCATTTAAGCCCATGTTTAAACTTAACAAACTTACATAATAACCTTTTACCTGACTAAGTCCCGCTGGGTTATAATACAATGCCCAGTCGTCATTGGCCACAGCTGTAAAGGCATTTCCCATTCCAAGAGCACGCACGTTTCTAGCACTTTCATACAATTCGTCCCCGCTTGCCCTGCAAACGAAAAAAATCATTAAAATGAAATAAGCCTTCCTTGCTATCAAACTTTTCCCTAAGTACAGTCCGATCCTGATCCCGTGTTTAAACCTGGGTCAGGCGAATCGATTAAATTTTTAATTAACAGACGTTCATCGTCATTAACTGTTGATGAATCTGTTTTGGTACAATCAATGTTTCCCACACTGGTACAGGAGAAGTCCCCTTCCAAACCAGCGTTTCCGATATTAATGATTACTCTGGTAAAACCAGTATAAAGCTCACTTACATCATTGGTATGTGTTGCATCGTCATCATCCACAAAGCCACATGGATCGATGCTTCCATCATTGGTATTTCCTGCGCCAGCGTCGTTATTGAGCTTGTTTAAAATCACACCAATTTTCGCAAAGCCTATATAGGTGCGATTTAAATAGTCCCCCGTAGTGTTGGTACTAATACCATCATAGGCCTGTTCTGCTTCAATACAATAATCTTGTTCAGTGATACTTGAGTCAGTGAAATACTCCAGCAAGAACTCAAACAAGGGTGTCGAACCTAAAGAATTAAAGGCTTCACTAAAATTTAAAAAATTCAAACCACATAGACTAGCGTAGGCTGAGGCAAGTAAGTACTTTACATCATCTCGGGCCTGATAAGTGGCAGACATAGAATTTATTTTTTCAATTACTAGAGTGTAGTTATTATCATCATTGGCAACCACTGCATCTACATACAATGCTTCGTCTGATGTTTGATCAGCAAGTGGTAAAAATAAATTATCACATGCAGAAAACAGAAATAAAGATACTAGTAATAATAAGCTCTTCCTAAGCCACATAAAATCCTCACACTATTATTAGTATAGCAACAAGCTTTGCGCTTATACAGATAGCTATTGTTAAAAAAGGACAAAACTGTAGTCTAGGCATTTCCTGCCTATTGAGATCTCAACCTAGGACCAATTTCATTTTTAATATATCAATTCGAAACAGTTCTCGCCGAAAAGAACTACATGAAACATCTACTTCAAGGAATGAGGATTTTAACTTACCTATTTGTGCTTGCGACCGGTAGCTTCGTAAACATAAGTGTCCAAGCTGCGGAACGCGTTGAGTTTTACAACGGAGTTCGTGGTCTAGGAATGGGTGGCGCAAGTATAGGCGTGGTAAATGACGAAACCGCCCTCTTACTCAACCCCGCAGGGATGGGAAAGCTAAGGAATGCTTTTGTCACATTGATTGATCCTGAAATTCATGTAAACAGTGATTCATCAAACGCACTACTCACTGGAGCTGGCAGCTTAGACTCAATGAATACAGCTCAAGGCATCGTTGATGAACTAGGTACAAACTCAGATCAATCCAGTCATTTTGGCTATCAGCTATTTCCATCTTTGGTTCTTAAAAACTTTGGGATTGGTGTGCTTTACAAAAGCTTTTATGATGGAGTAACAAGTGCCGATGGCACGACCATTGATTTAAATTATCGTCATGATTTCGCCGCTGTACTTGGTTATAATATTACACTTTTTGATGGTAGAGTTAAATTCGGATTTAGCGGTAGATACATTACTCGAGAAGAAAGTTTTCTTGACGATGTAACTACTGGCACTAGCGGAAATGATTTTTCATCGGCAAAGAAAACAGGTACAGGTCTTGGCTTAGATGCTGGTTTAATTTTAACAGCTCCTTGGGCAACCCTTCCATCTTTAGCTCTAGTGGTCAGAGATTTTGGTAGCACAACCTATAAACTGGGAAGTGGTACCGACACTCCTGATGCCACAAAACAGACGATTGATGCTGCCTTATCATTCTTCCCTATTCACGATAACTATCTACGTAGCTCAATTACTTTTGAGTTAAAAGATGCACTAAATGCAGACTCTGAAAACGACATAAATAGAAGATCCCACTTTGGTTGGGAATTAAATATGGGTGACCTTCTTTTCCTAAGAGCGGGTTGGCATCAAAAGTCTTGGACCGCTGGTTTTGAATTTGCCATGGAAATGGCGCAGTTTCAAATGGCTACTTATGCCGAGGAAATTGGCGACGACGGTGGAACATCTGTTCAAGACCGTCGTTACGTTACAAAGTTTGTGTTTCGATTTTAGTTTATACTTCTACCTGTTCGAAAGCTTAGTTCGCCAGAATATGCTTCCATCCCTTGGGTCACCGAAATTGCTTGTACTTTATAAAGTGTATCTGGATTTAAACCTTGAATACTAACCGCATGATCTGTCTTTAAGCTTGGCATTAAATTCGTTAACACATTGGCACCACTTGCTACATGAGTAATCTTAACCTGACTACTGGCCGCTATATCCGTATTCCATTCAATAAGCGCACTCCCCCCCGTAATTTGATTTACGGCTAAATTGCTAATTACTGGAGCTACTAAATCTGGTTCTTCTGGAGGCTCACAATATCCAATGAAAATTTCTGAATTTTCTATCCCAGCATAATCCGTCAAACTAACTGTGGCATTAACTTCATTGTAACTAAATGCCACATCTACATTGTCCACTTTTACTTCAAAACTTTCTGTATCTACATTACTTGAAGCTAATACAAAATCTGTTTTTAGACTTAGTTTTTTGACTGCAAGACTACCAATTTGACTCAAGCCAATGTGATAGTTTCCTCCTGCTAAATCAATTTTTGCCCCTGAAGCCTGTTCTATTAATTCTAGAATACCATAGGCCATCTCATTTTCACCACCACTTGGAACCACTGATTCTTCATGATAAACAATCCCTGCCATAACCAGTGGCTTACCGGAAACAAAAATATTTGCTTTCGATAAAACACTTTCAGGAGTTACATCAGAACAATAATTGTTGAAGGCTGAAAATTCCTTTCTTTGCGGATCATAAACTGGAGTAACTCCATCTGGATACCTAGCACAGATGTCATTTTCATCAGTTACGAAAACCACAACCAAAGCGGCTTCATCTCTAAAAAAACCTTCCTCTTTCGCTTCCTGAACGTTTCCTGGGTCAAGCATATTATAAAATGAGTAAAGCATTGCTTCCCCACCATCAGAGGCTCCCTCGCCTACCGTATAGCGCATACGATATGACAGTTGAGAACGAATAGACTCACTATCCATTTCGCTAGACTTTAAAACATATGGCGCTGAAGT
>JAYZXX010000054.1:0-8891 GCA_036140815.1 Bdellovibrionota bacterium
ACTTTCACCTTGTGCCTCTAGACGACTTATTTCTTCTCGCTCTTCAAGGCTTAAACGATTGAATTTAGACATTGAATACCTCCAACGCAATTTACTACACTGTTGCATTAGATTCTAGCCACCACACTGCCACCCAAATGACAAGAAAGGTGTTGGTTAAATTGTAAGCTGTCTTGTGCTGTGGATACCAGCTGGCCATTTAGTTTATGGCTGACTACAGAAGGGCGGATTGGCAGGTTTGAATTTATTATGGGTTTTAAAAGAACTATTATTTTTTGCGTAAAATGCCTGATAAACAATAGTTTGCTTATCAACTTTTTGTATCACTGGTATAATTTTTTTACCGCACCCCATCGAGAATTGAAATTGTTTTTCGCCATTTTTCAGCTCTAAGTGGCTTATTTTTGATTTCAGGGCGAGGCTAAACTTTAGAACTTTATTAGTAAGATAATTATACTTGCTGCAGTCCCAACCTGCCCCATATAGTGTAAAAACTTCAAGGGTCGAGACCTTTGACTAGCCGGCCAAGAAGACTGGCAAACAATTTACCGGGGGATTTCATGACGAAAGCTTTTTTAACTGCTTGTTTACTCATCTTTGTAAGCCTTCAGGCCAGCGCCAGCCAGAACACTAGTTTCACCGTAATGACCTATAATGTAGAGAATCTTTTCGATTGGGAGCATGACCAGGGTAAAGAAGATTATACCTATCTTCCCAAAAGCGTAAAAAATAAAAGCTCAGAAGTGAAAGAATACTGTCGCTCTATCAATAATAAGAACTATCGAAACGAATGTTACAATCTTAGTTGGACTCCAACTGTAGTAAGAACAAAGATCAATAATATCGCCGCAATGATAAAAGCTTCTGCAGAAAAAGGGCCTGATGTATTGGTTCTTCAGGAAGTAGAGAATATTAAAGTGATTGCAATGTTGTTGCAGTGGGAGCTTTCTGATTTTGGTTATCAAACGGTAGAATTAATCGAAGGGCCTGATCGTCGAGGAATCGATGTTGCGGTCATTTCAAAATTCCCTAAGGCAAAAAAATCTAAGCTTCACTTGGTAAAATTGCCTGGTAAAAACCCGCGTCCAACTAGAGGAATCTTAGAGGTAAGGCTAAATGTATTCGGCCTAGATGTAGCCGTTTTTGCCAATCATTGGCCGAGCCAAGGAAATTCGGCAAGTTTTCGAATGGCGGCAGCGGAAACTCTTCACAATGCTACAGTAGCAGCAAACACTCCATACCAAATAGCTACTGGAGACTTTAATACAGTTTCTGGTGAAAACTCTGGTCTATCCAGAATCACTCTTCACTCTGATAACCCTTATAAATATTTTGATGTAAGAAGTTTGGTTAAAACTTATGCTGATAATCCAGTTTATGGAACTCACTGGTATAGAGGAAACTGGGATTTCTTAGATAAGATGCTAATTTTTGGTGGGGCAATGAATGTTGATGTAAAATTAGTACCTGAATACCAAAGAGTTGTGAGTCCTGCATTTTCTTTAATCAAGTCGGGAAATAACTCTTATCGCCCTAAAAGATTTTATGCCAAAAACAGAAGTGGTTTCTCTGACCACTTACCTTTGATGGTTGGATTTAAGTTTCAATAAACTGTTATTTTTTTTAGCAACAAGGCGGCGCTGGTCATAGATCAGCGTTTTTTGCTTTTTAAAGGTGCATTTTCTGCATTTGCTTCTTTTTTGTAGGATAAAATCTACTTCTTTTGCGCCCTTAGTCGAAGCCTTCAACTACTTGAATCTCCTAGGTATTCATAGCAAAATTGTGCGGTGGTAAAAGTATGGAAGCCTACCTGTAATCGCGCATGGAAACTAATTAGCGCGGACCATTGATTATTATTTCCATTTTCTGTTGGAGGAAAGATGTTCGTTTCCACTGCTTATGCGCAGGCCGCCGAAGCCGTAGCAAAGCCAAGCATGTTTGAAAGCTTGCTACCTATGCTAGCGATTTTTGTGATTTTTTACTTTCTATTAATTCGTCCTCAGACGAAGAAAGCCAAACAACATCAAGAGATGTTAGATCAAGTTAAGCGTGGTGAAGAAATCATTACTGCTTCTGGGATCGTGGGAAAAATCGATGGCATGAATGATCAATTTGTAACCCTTGAGATTGCCAATGGGGTGAAAATAAAAATGTTAAAACGTCAAATTGCATCGAAGCTGAAGGAGCAGCAATCATGATTAAAAGTTTGCAGAAACGCGCATTACTGATTTTAGTTGTAGTGGCTACTTGTATTTATTCGCTATACCCGAATTTTACAGAGCCTACTGAGGGGGACTCTAAAAAACGCATCAAGTATGGTTTGGATATCAAAGGTGGTTTACACATCGTTATGGGTGTAGACATCAATGGTGTTGTAGACCAGGCTTCAAAGCGCCTTGCTTCTACTTTAGAGCAATACTTTAAAGATGAAAAAGTAGGGGTGAGTTCTGTTGATTTAACAAAAGATGAAGATTTAGATCTACCATTTTTTAGTGTGAATCTTTCTGGTGCTGGAGAGTTAGAGAAAGCAGAAAAAGTAATCTCTGATTATTACTCAAATGTTCTTCAGGTAGTTAGTACGGATGATTCAAAAATTGAGCTTAAATATTTGGATTCTTATCTAGAGCTTACAAAAACCAGAACTTTAGAGCAGGCCATTGAAACTATCCGTAACCGAGTGGATGAGTTTGGTGTTGCTGAGCCATCCATTACTGCTCAAGGAAGTGATCGTATTTTGATTCAGCTTCCAGGCTTAAAAGATGTTTCGCAGGCAAAGGCTCTTATTAATAAGGCAGCCTTTCTTGAGTTTCAGTTGGTGGAACAGCAAATTCCGCCTGAACTTCCTACTTGGATTGATGAAGCGGAAAAGGCTGGAGAGTATACTTTAGAGAAATTAGATTCTTATTCTAAATACGTTGCTCAATTAAATAACGACTTAGCGGCAAAGCTTCCTAAAAATACTAAGCTAGTATTTGGAAAGTTAGATAACGCTGCCACTTTAAAAGCTGGTAAGATTCCATACTTAGTAAGTGATAATGCTTCTTTAAACGGTGATGACCTAAAAAATGCAAGCGTTGCTTATGACGAGTTTGGTTCTCCTGAAGTAAACTTAAGCTTCAACCCAGTAGGGGCGAAAAAGTTTGCTGATATCACGGGGGAAAATGTAAATCGTCAGTTGGCGGTAATATTAGATGGAGTTGTTTATTCTGCTCCAAACATTCAAACAAGAATTGGTGGTGGTAATGCTAGAATTACCTTAGGCCGTGGAGCTGATTACCAAAAGACTTTGGATGAAGCTAAAGTATTAAGTATGGCTCTTAGAGCTGGTGCTTTACCGGCTCAGCTTGAGCAATTGGAAGAAAGAACTGTTGGGCCGACCTTGGGTAAAGACTCGATCGAGGCTGGTAAAAATGCAATTTTACTTGGTGGATTGTTGGTTCTTTTGTTTATGTTATTTTACTACAAAGGTTTTGGTGTGATTGCCAATCTAGCGCTAGTACTTAACATTCTTTTTATCTTCGGAATGTTAACGGCTTTAGATGCGACTTTAACTTTACCTGGATTAGCGGGTATCGCTTTAACCATTGGTATGGCAGTTGATGCAAACGTAATTATCTTTGAGCGTATTAAAGAAGAGCTTGCTCGCGGTCAAAACTACCGTAAAGCAGTTGAAGATGGTTTCGGGCACGCTTTTAGTGCAATTTTTGATGCTAATATCACAACGGGTGTTGTTTGTGTTATTTTAATGTATTTCGGAACAGGTCCTGTTCGTGGTTTTGCTGTAACACTTCTTTGTGGTCTAGTAACAAGTATGTTCACTTCTATTTTCGTTAGTAGAACAGTTTGTGACTTTTTGTTTGTAAAACTTCAATGGAAAAAATTGGCAATTTAGGAGAAGGCTCGTGAAAGATAATAAAACTACAAATTTTGATTTTATTGGTAGCGCCAAGCTTTTCGTTGGAATCTCAGTTGCTTTGGTTGTGATTTCTATTGGTCTACTTGTTAGTAAGGGGTTGAACTACGGTATTGATTTTGCTGGTGGTACAGAGATCCAGGTTCGTTTTGGAGAGACTGTAAACACGAATCAAGTGCGTGAGGCTGTAGCTGGAATGGGTTTTAGTAAAGCTCAAGTGCAAAGCTTTGCAGAAGGAAATGAATTCGTAGTTCGTCTTCCCAGCGCCGAAGGTAAAAGTGAAAAGGAAATTAACCAACAAAACAATGCGACCATTAAAAAGGCTCGTGAAGGTCTAAGTACCCAATTTACAGGCGCTGAAATTCGTCGAGTAGATAGTGTTGGTCCTCAAATTGGCTCTGAGTTAAAGAAAAATGGTATTTTAGCTGTTCTTTATGCTCTTTTGTTAATTTTAATTTACGTTGGTCTACGTTTTGATTACGAGTTTGCTCCAGGCGCTGTTGTGTGTTTGTTTCATGATGCGATTATTACATTAGGGATTTTCTCTTTATTAGGTAAGGAAGTGAATGTTCAAACTCTAGCGGCAATTTTGACGATCATTGGTTATTCACTGAATGACACTATTGTTAACTATGACCGTATTCGTGAAAACATCACTAATAAAATTTCAAAAAGCTTGAAAGAAGTAATTAACGTTTCAATCAATGAGACTTTAAGTCGAACGATCTGGACATCTTTAACTACAATGCTAGCTGTGATTGCTTTATATTTTGTTGGAAAAGGTGTGATTGCGGACTTCGCGTTTACTTTAGGAATTGGTGTAATCGTTGGTACCTACTCTTCAATTTATGTAGCATCACCAATCGTATTGGCACTTAGTAAGAAAAAGGCATAATTATGCAAACAGACTCAGGTAGGAAACAACCGGACTTTGAGAGACCGGAAAGTATTCCTCCCTTAGTGTGGAGATGGATGGAGGCTAGAGGCCTCCATTGTCCGTTAGAGAGGGACAAAATATTAAAAAGCTCTCTTCGTGATATGCGAGACCCATCTTCATTAAGGGATTTAGACAAAGCGGTTGATAGACTGTTAACAGCTTTCAGAAACCAAGAAAAAATTTGTGTTTATGGTGACTTCGATTTAGATGGAAGTTCAGGTCTTGCTTTGGCCGTGGATGCACTAGAGAAAATGGGTTTTGAAAATGTTGAGTTTTATCAACCCAAAAGACTTTCAGAGGGCTATGGTCTTCACAATCATGCCATCGAAAAATTTAAGGAAGATGGTGTAAATTTAATTTTAACGGTGGACGTAGGGATTACAGCCATTGAAGAGGTTGAGTTTGCAAACTCATTGGGTGTTGATGTGATTATCACAGATCATCACTTACCACGTGAGACGCTTCCTCCAGCAATAGCCGTAGTAAACCCCAATGCAGGCAACTGTGAAAGTGGTTTAGGGCATCTTTGTGGCGCAGGTGTGGCATATTATCTAATGCTAGGTCTTAGAAGAGCGATGAAAGAAGCTAATTTGGGTCAAGATTTTAACCCCAAAGATCTTTTGGATCTCTTTATAATTGGTACGCTTACGGATATGGTCCCAGTAATTGAAGAAAACCGCACCCTATGTAAGCACGGCTTGATTGAGTTTGAAAATACCACTAGACCAGGTTTACGATCTTTGATCAAAGCTCTAGGTTATGAAGGGAAAAGTTTAAGCGCTCAGGACCTTGCAATTGGTATTGCCCCAAAGCTGAATGCCTTAAGTAGATTAGAAATGGGTTTGATGCCTGTAGATGTTTTGATGTCTAAAACAGAAGAAGACGCTGAGTCTAACATAAAACAAGTATTGCACTTGAATTCTTTGAGGAAAACTCTTCAACAGGAAGCTGAAGAGGATGCAACCAAGCAATTTGAGTCGATGGACGATAAAAGTTTCGCTTTTGTATGGTCGTCTAATTATCACAAAGGTGTAGTTGGATTGGCAGCCACCAAGCTTGCACAAAACTATGGAGTTTGCTCTTTTGTGGGTACCTGTGATGTTGACGGCAAAATAACTGGTAGTGCTAGGGTTCCGGATGATGTAAATATAAGTCTGCCAGAGGCCTTAGAGGCTTGTAGTGAATTTTTGTTATCCTACGGAGGGCACGCTCAAGCGGCGGGTTTCAGCTTAAAGAAAGAAAATGAAAGTAAGTTTCGAGAGGCATTAGGAAAATTTATTCGTTCTAGTTTGAAAGAAGATAGTAAAGACTCCATTGAAATGCCGATAAATGATAGTTTTGACTGTGAAGCGAAATTGTCTGAGGTAAATTCTGGCTTGATGAAATGGTTAGAGGCACTTGGACCTTTTGGCCAAAATTATCCAGTTCCTGTGTTTAAGTTTTCAAATGTACAAGTTCGTGATAAAAAAGAATTAAGAGGTGGGCACATTAAACTCCGTGTGAGTGATCCTGCGGACCCATCCAGTACTTTTGATGCTTTGATGTTCTCTCCCAGTAGGCGACAAAAGCAGGTCGACTTTAATATGCAAGTGGATTTGTTCGCTGAAGTGCAATGGAATTATTTCGCCGGTCGAAAAAGCATCCAATACTTAGTCAGAGAAATTAAATTCAACTAAATGGGATGAAAATGAAAGTAAAAAAGAAGTTAGTAGGTATTGAAAAGAAAATTAAGAAACAAGCTGAAAAGGTTCAAAAGCTGGGAGAAGACTTAGCCAAGTCTGCTTCAGAAAAGGCGGAAGAACAAATTGCTAAGATGTACCGACTCATTAATGATGCTTTGGATGAGATCAAAGAAGAAATTCAGGAAATTATAGATCAGATCGAGAGATTGAAAAATGAAGGTGAAAAACTCTCTGAAGAGGCTAAAAACTTTTTGAAAAAAATGAAAAAGCAAGTGGCTGATTTAGAAAAAGAGCTTAAAAACTTTAGCAAAATTAAAGAACAGTTAGAGAAGAATTTTAAAAATCTTTTTGATTCTATGATGGTTCATAATAATTTGAGTGAAATGGCAAAGAATCTCGCCGAGGGTGTGATTCAGAGGTTACAAAGTTTTCGTCACTCAGAAGATGAGCCTAAGAAGAAGCAAAAGTCTAAGAAATCGAAGCAAAAGTCTAAAGAGACTTCAAAGAAGGTCTCTAATATGAGTAGCAATGTTGAAAATACGAAGAAGGATTTAGAGAATAAGCAAAAGCAAATTATCGAGCATATCGAAGAAGCTAAGGCCTTTCTTGAAGATCTAGAAGATCGTGTTGCAAAAACAAATGCAACTGCTAAGGCTCCAGCCAAAGGAAGCAAGAAGGCCACTAAAAAGCAAGCTTCGGCGTCTGCGAAAAAGGCTGCTAAGAAAAAAAGACCGACTAGCGCTCAATCTAAGGCAAAAAAGAAAACCAGTAAAAAAGTTGTCAAGAAAACTCCTGCCAAGAAGTCGAGTAAAAAAATAGCGAAAACAACAAATAAAAAGGCCCCGGCCAAAAAGACGACGAAAAAGAGTTAATGATGTTAAATGCAGTGGTACTTTTATCTTCCGGTTTAGATTCAACAGTAAATCTTTATGAGGCACATCAAGATCTTGGTGTGGCGCTTGCCTTGTTTATTAATTATGGGCAAAGAGCTGCAAGTAGGGAAGAGGAAATGGCCAAGGCAAGTTGTGCACATCTTGGAATTAAGTTTCGAAGTCTTGATTTAAAGTTTATTGCAGATTTTGGTGGAAGTAGTTTAACGGATACAAAAAAAGAATTAGCCACAAATGTTGCTATTGATGACTTGGACGCGAGTCAGGTTTCTGCAAAAAACGTCTGGGTTCCAAATCGCAATGGAATTTTATTGAATGTAGCCGCGGGCTTTGCCGAAGGCCTAGGGGCAGAATATGTGATTCCTGGTTTTAATAAAGAAGAGGCCGCTACATTTCCTGATAACTCCCAAGGCTTTCTAGATGCGATGACTAGTTCACTGAGCTTTAGTACAGCCAATCAGGTTAAGGCAAAGTCTTATACGACGGGACTTTTAAAGCCTCAAATCTATCGTAGGGCCTTAGAATTGAAGGCGAAGACAGAGTTTATTTGGCCTTGTTATGAAAGCGGTCAAGAGCATTGTAAGGTCTGTGAATCTTGCCAGAGGTTTTATCGTGCAAAGGCGGAGGCTTAATTGAAAGCTCAATTTATTGAAAAACAGTTTATTTATGATGGATCTCAGTTAAGTCCACTTTATGCTTTTAAAAATCACGGAATTGAAGGGGAGAGCATTGTATCTTGGATTGGACCTTGCGCTGTATCTGACGAAAACATGAAAGATGGTGAAGATTTGTTTGCTGGTGAGAGCATCGAAGGAGATTTGATGCTCCATTTTATCACCGAAATTTTTGAACAAAATTTAATGACTATGGTTAGTTTTCAAAGATTGGGTTCCGCCATTGCTAAAGATCTACTAGAAACTATGAGTTCAAAGAAGATAGTTCGAAAAGGGGATGATCTTTATTATGAAAATGGAAAGTTAAGTATATCCATCGCCAGTAGGGACGCGGTATCTAGTATGATTCATTTTGCGATTAACGTTTCAAATGATGGTACGCCAGTGAAAACGGCATGTCTTAAAGATTTAGAAATAGATCCAAAAGATTTTTGTGAGAAATTTTTGTCAGTGTATCAAGAAGAATACACTGACATCGTACGTGCAACGAAAAAAGTATTTAGTCTTTAAAAATCATTCTCACTAATTTTATGAATTACACTTTTTTGATAAGCTTTTAAATCATAAAACCCATAACTCTTTTTTCGATAGATGTTTAATGTCTCTTCGCTAATACTTGCTAGCAACATATGGTAGCTAGCTTGAGGGATAATCATGCCCTCTTTTTGAATCGCTTCGATGTACTGCTCTGCCACAGCCTTGGCAAATAACTCGGGTGTTAAATCCGATAGATCTTCCATGAGAATGCAGTGATCAAAAATATCAAATAATAGATTAAAATTACTGTTCATTTTC
>JAYZXX010000055.1:0-6115 GCA_036140815.1 Bdellovibrionota bacterium
ACTTTCACCTTGTGCCTCTAGACGACTTATTTCTTCTCGCTCTTCAAGGCTTAAACGATTGAATTTAGACATTGAATACCTCCAACGCAATTTACTACACTGTTGCATTAGATTCTAGCCACCACACAGCCACCCAAATGACAAAAGCACCTTGAAGCGCGAAGCGAATTCAACAGCCATCGGCGGCAACGCCGCCCTATACCCCCGCGCCAGTAAACAAAAAAAATAACGACGAGATTTAGTCATGAAGAAATGAGAAAGAGGCCGAATGAAACAAAAGTGTTTTTCTCAGACCTTTTTGGACCAGGAAGGGCCAAAACGAGTAACATGGATGTGAGGGAAGAAGCCGAAGGCGCCTGACCGGAAACGTGTCTGAGAAAAATACTTTTGTTTCAGGAGGCCGGCTCATTCGAAGAACTAAACCGAGGAGTTGGAAATAAACTCCAATTAAAAAAACTAAGAAAAATCCTCAACAAAAAAATCCGCTTCCATATGCTTCTCAATCATCCGATACTTAACATCCTTCCCACATTTCCCACACTCACAAGACAAAACTCTCTCTCGACTCAAAATCAACTTTCGAATCACAGTTTCACGCTTGTTTTCAATGGCATTTTGTGGCGGACGATCCGGCTGTTCATGATTACATTCTGGAATCACAAAGTACTGCAAATTATCTTTGGTTAAACAATGATCAGGCTGTAGATCTTCAGGAATCTCGATATCTTTCACATCAGGATTTTTACTCTTATAGCGAGCCCCCCAAAAGAATGCCCTTGGACTTTGTTCTTCTGCTGGTTCATAACCTAAAGCGATAGCGGTATTGATGTCTTTTGCATAATCCTCTTTTGCTAGTTCGGCAAAAGTGCTTTTTTCGATGACTTTGTGTAACTCGGCATTTCTTTGCTGAAGACGCAAGATCTGCTGCTCAAGTTGCGTGATCTTAAATTTAAGGTCCGCTTTACTGTATTGGTCACTTTTAAACACACTCTCCTCGGGAAGAGCAAAACTAACTTGTTTATTCATTTTGTACATCTCTAGCTGTCGTTAATTTGCATCTACCAAGGAGTAAAAAGTAACTGGCTTCCTTGATCTTAGATTAAGTTTTAAACCCATTGTCTAAAATCTAACTGCAGCTATGAACTCCAGGGTATTCATCTGGCTAGCTTTTAAAAAGCTTAGAGCCATGTTTTTTTTGACAAAAAGGACCGAAAATTACAAGGGAAAACCAAAATAGCACAAAAAGCGGGCGATGAATTCCGGGAAAGTGTAGAAATGAATTTATGCAGCAGGTTGAGACTGACAAGGAAAAAAAACAGTGTTAAAAAATTAAAAGGAGCTTGGAGTTTTAGCAAAACTAAAACGGGTTAAGTGCCAGGTGGTTTTTGGAACTTTCAAAAACTACCTGAGACTGCATCCAGCCAAGTTGTGTTGTAACTTTTTAACCAGAAGTAGGACATTCATGGCCAAGAAAAAAACCAGCAAGATTGCATCTAAGAAGAAAAGCAGTTCGAAAAAAACTAGTACTAAGAAGACTGTTGCCAAGAAAACGGCAAAAAAGCCAAAAGTAGCAAAAAGACGTAAAGTGAATAACATTTTGCTCGTTTATCGAGAGCATGGAACTGAAGCCAAGAAAAAGGCTCAAGACTTATGTAACTGGTTTCAAGAACGAGGAATCAAAGTCTTTCTAAACTCGAAACAAGACAAACTGAAAAATTCCTTTAAAATATCTAAAGATTCAGAACTATCAAAAATAGACCATTGCATTGTTTTAGGTGGCGACGGAACCTATTTACGTGCCGTTCATTATTTAGGAGAACGTAATGTTCCTGTAATGGGAATTAATATGGGCTCTTTAGGTTTTTTAACTGAGACACGCCTTGAAGACATGTACCCCTGCCTAAATCTACTCTTAGAAGGTGGTATGGATTTCCAATACCGTAACCTTCTAAGAGTACAGGTAAAGCAAAACGGAAAAATCAAAGACAGTTGGCTTTGTTTAAATGATGTGGTTCTTGAAAGAGGACCTTATACTAGGCTAATTTCTATGGCCATTTACTCCAATGGAAATTTAGTGAGTGAAATCAGAGCCGATGGTCTCATTGCCGCCACCCCTACTGGCTCAACAGCCTATAATTTAGCAGCGGGTGGACCAATCATGTTTCCATGCACAGAAGCCATCGCCATCACACCAATCTGCCCACACAGCTTAACCACCAGACCGATGATTGTTCCATCGGATCACGAAATTCGATTAAGGATTCAAACCCAAACTCAAAACGCAATTTTTATGGTAGACGGTTATAACCGCGCTACTCTTAGCCCAAATGATGAAATTATCATTCGACAAGCGAAAGTAAAACACACCCTTGTACGACCTCCTGCTCAGTCTTATTTTGAACTATTAAAGTCAAAATTAAACTTTGGCCAGCGCGCGTAAGGGGGATTTATGTTAGCCGAACTTAGAGTAAATAACTTTGCGATCATCGATCGAATCGATCTTCAATTTAAATCAGGCTTTAATATTTTAAGCGGAGAGACCGGAGCAGGAAAATCTGTCCTTTTAAAAAGTTTAAGTCTACTTATGGGTGCCAAGGCATCTAGTGATCTTGTGCGTTTTGATGCAGATTTTGCCACCATCGAAGGCTTCTTCGATGTTACCGAACGCCCTGACATCAAAAATCAACTCATTGAAATGGGCATTCCTTGTGACGACAATGAGCTAGTGGTACGGAGAATTATTGGTAAAAATGGTAAATCAAAAGTTTACCTTAATTCTTCACTAAGCACAGTTCATGGTTTGAACCAAGTGGTCCACCCCATGATTCAATTAACCGGAAGCAGTGCGCCTCTCATCGAAATCACGGGACAGCACGACAGTAAAAACCTACTAGATCGTTCTTATCATATTGATATTTTGGATTTGTATGCGGGTCTATTTCCCAAAAGAGAAACCTACTTTGAACGTTTTGAACTTGCGAAAGAGCTTCGCCTTGAAATTGAAAAGTTTCAAGAAGGGCAAATGTACAATGAGCAAAAATTAGATTTTCTTTCCTTCCAGATTCGAGAAATTGAAAGTATGAATTTAGTTGCTGGTGAAGAAGAGAGCCTTGAGGCCGACTATAAGAAAATTAAAAACTCGCAAAAGCTACAAGAGTTTTTACACCTTCAACAACGCCTTCTTGAAGAAAGTGAAGGATCTGCCTTAACTCGCTTGCAGAAAGCCGAACAATCTTTAAATCAAAGCATCAAGTTCGACCCTGAATTGGAAGCATTGCAAGAGAACCTAGAAAAAGCCAAAGATTTTTTATCAGAGTATCTTTACGATTTGCAATCCTATGCAAACAAAATGGAAAATTCTGAAATGGACTTATTTGATGTGGAAGAGAGACTTTCAAGGTTTCGAAAACTACAGAAAAAATATGGTCAAACCAGTGAAGAAATATTAAATGCTCTGGAAGAATTTAAGGAAGAGCAGGCCAAAATCGAAAACTTTGACTCACACCTTGATGAGAAGCGAAAACAACTAAAAGTGATTGAACTTGAACTAAAAAAGCTGGCCAACGATTTACATACGAAACGAAAAAAAGCAGCTATTGGCTTTACAAAAAAAGTAAACCAAGAGCTAAAAGATCTAAACATGAACGGCTTCGAGTTTTCCATTGAAATTGAGACCAACAATAATTTTGATCGAAGAGGCATTAGTGATTTAAGTTTTGTTTGTAAGACAGCTTCAGCAGAAAAAGCACGACCACTACACAAAACGGCCAGTGGTGGTGAGCTTAGCAGAATTTTGCTTTCGCTGAAAAAAGTCATAGGCAATGAAGAGCTACCAAGAACTTACCTTTTTGATGAAGTAGATACCGGTGTAAGCGGTGAAACCGCAGAAAAGGTGGGTAAAAAACTTCGAGAAATTGCCGAAAACCAACAATTAATTTGTGTGACTCACCTTCCACAGGTGGCAGCCCAGGGCACCCATCACTTTAGAATTACCAAGGAAGTGATTGCTGGTAAGGCGCATATGAAAGTGGAAAGTTTAAAGAAGAAAGACCGCATTGATGAAATTGCACGTCTTATCTCTGGTGAAAAAAAGAGCAAAACAAGCCTAACTCATGCCAAAGAACTTCTCGGATTTTAAAATCAAGTAGGCCTTAAATGCAGACCGCTTTACTCCAAAGTGGTCTGGACTCTATCCTTTAAATGATCATTCAGCTCTTAAGCCCCCTTTTCTACTTCAAAGTTTAGAACACTGCACAAACTGATTAAGCCTTGAAATAGGAACAATCCTAATAATATGCTCTTTTGGGGAATGAAAATCATTTATTAGGGGGAACCATGAAACTATTCATCATATTACTTTCAGCGGCTTTAATGTCTTGCTCAAATGGCGGCAATTCAGAAAATGCACCAGACATTCCTGGTCATAAAAACTCAGGAAAACTAAGCGATGTACCAACATACACAAATCCAATTACAGATGCTCAATTAGAAAGTTTTAAAGACTTTGCTGAGGACTTCGAAGAGCTAAGGCCTTACATGGACGCTCAGACATATGACAACGGATCTTACAAAGGTTGTAATCATACAGAAACTATGGACCCACCAAATTCAGAAAACTACAGCTATCAGATTAAGGTAAATGGAAATAACTGTGCCATTTCTTATGAAGACAATGGTGTATACAATAGTTCTAGTGTTCAATCTAATGATAGCTACAAATCCAACTTCTCTACCTCGTCCAATGGTGTTTTCAAAGTGGAAAACAGTAGTAAATTAACAGGAAATCTAATCGCAACAATAGTTACTGATAACAGCAATAACGGAGAAGTTAGCGTAAAGCTTTTACCGAATGGTGAATACAATTATACTTCTACAGTCTTAGTTAAAGGAAATATGAGGTCTACCGATCTAGTGGGACGAGAAGTAATTACTAATGGTGCTTTCTATATGGACGCCAACTCGGAAGGGATAACAACAAATACATTTAAGTTTTCATTTGTTGGACAAAACTTTCAGGTAACCCTATTAGTCACTATGACAACTGAAGAAAATAAATCCAAGTTTGATAAAATCAGTCTAAACGGAAAAGACATCACAGAAGAAGAGTTAAACGATCTTATAAAGATGTTTTCCGAGTTAAAAAACCAATCAGGTAAAATCAAATCCAAACAGCCAAATATTTTAGCTTTTTAAAATAGCTTTCTTTACACAAAGCCAGATCCATTTGATCTGGCTTTTTTTACTTCCTATCTAATCTTAACCGCCCTGCTCCTTTACTTTTTTCACAAACTATCCTAAGTTTACGCGTTAGCTGCTTAATGGCAGAACATTTTGTTTGATTCAAATTTGGGGGAATTATGAATAAAGCATTGATCATCCTTATTGGCCTTCTCTTCTCAATATGTAGTTTTGCCCAGTTCAATTTAGACAAAAAGGTCACCGTATCAGGTCTGTCCTCTGGGGCTTATATGGCAGGACAAGTGTTAGTAGCTCATTCTAGCATTGTTGAGGCTGCCGCAATTATTGCTGGTGGACCTTATTATTGTTCCGATGGTAAATTGAATACAGCGATGTTTGCTTGCATGGAAACCTATATGCAGGGGCGAACTCCAGCACAACTTGCAGACATTACTGTAAAATTAGCTTCTAAAAATTATATCGACCCGGTGAAAAATTTAAAAAATGCAAAAGTGTATGTGCTTGCTGGGAAAAATGATCGTACCGTTTCACCAAGAGTCACTTGGCAAAATGTAGAGTATTTTAATGCTCTAGGTTTACCAAAAGCAAACCTTCTTGCGAATACGGATCTAAATGCTGGCCACAACTTCCCTACACTAAATCAAGGAACAAATTGTAGTGCCACAGATAGCCCCTTTATTGGCAACTGCAATTATGATGTAGCTGGGCAGTTTTTAAATCATTTTTATCATCAACTAAAACCACGTTCAAAAAACCTCAAAGATAATTATTATCGTTTTCGCCAACCCGAGGCAGCTTCTATGGGATCAGAAGGAGTCGCTTACATCCCTCAAAAATGCCTAAATTGTAAGTACTGTAAAATGCAATTGTCTTTTAAAGGATGCAAACAAGCCGAGTCTTACATAGGGGCCAACTA
>JAYZXX010000056.1:0-9500 GCA_036140815.1 Bdellovibrionota bacterium
AAAGTAATTCCATTGGTTTCACTGATGATGCGTTTGAGGTGTTTTGTGATGTCCCCAACCAAATCTGTATGCATAGTTCCCATTGCGTACTCCTAAGCAGCTCTTGCAATTAATTTTGGTAGTTTTATCACAAATTTGGTGTTTTCGCAGGCATTATCTACGAAAAACTGTCCTTTGTGGGAATCGATAATTCCTTTGGACACTGACAAACCTAATCCCATCCCCTTACCAATATCTTTTGTTGTGTAGAAAGGATTAAAAATTTTCTCAGCAATTTCCACAGGTATTCCTGGGCCTGAGTCGGAAACTTCAATCACTACATCTGACTCGGTTTGAGAAAAATCTACTTTTATCCAAGGTTTTTCATGCTTAGCAACAGCTTCTTGGGAATTGTTCAGTAGGTGCATTAATACATGTGTAATTTGAGCCGTATTTCCATAGAAGATACAATCAGGAACTTCGTTTATTTCCAATTGTACACCGTTAGATAATATTTTTTCTTTGGTCAAAAGATTAATTTTTTCTGCAACATCAGATGTTTTGGCATCGTAGAACTCATCATTCATTCCACCACTAATTGTTCTTAGACCTAAAATGATAGTACTGATTCTAGATACATTCGATGTGATCACTTCTAAGCTTCTTTTAACATAGTCTAACTTTGGTTCATCCATATCAATGACTCGTTTTGCTTGTTCGGTCTTTCCAAGAATTATAGATAGAGGATTATTAATTTCATGAGCCATGGCATTAGCCATTTCCCCAATACTTGAAAGCTTTGAAGCTTCTAAATTCATTGCTTTTTGTTGCTCGAGCTCTTTTTCTGCAGCTTTTAAATCGGTAAGGTCTAAAGCCAAGGTTAAGAGATGAGGAGAGCTTTTCATTCGGGTAGCAACCATGAAAAGATGACGAATGATTCCATTATTATTTACAGTTAGTTCCCGTTCCGCTGATTGCTTATTTGGTATGTCGTAGAAGCTTTTCAAAAAGCTAAAAATCTCATTATTACTCTCTTTTCTTACGAATTTGCTAATGGACTTACCTTCCAGATCCCTAATTCGCACATTAAAAACCTTCGCAAGAGAAGGGTTAACGGCTACAAATTCTAGTTCTTTGTTAAAAATTGCCATTGGAGAAGGGAGGGATTTTACTACAGAGTGATTAAAGGCGGATTCTTCTTGGTATCGCCAAAAAAAACGATTTTGTATCACTGTTGCGGTACGAACAAAAATTGAAAAATAAGCAATGATCGCCGCAACAACATAGCCGTGATATCCCTTGGTTAAATACATTGTAAGCGGAATTACGATCACAGTTATTGTGAATTTGTCATATAGTTTCTTATCATAAAAATATTGTTGAGTACCGCCTACCAAATTTGCTGTAACAGCTAATCCAATGTAGAAGGCCTGAGGAAAGACTTCGTTGTGGTAAAGAATTAGACCGTGAATGATTCCTAGCCAAACATTACTAAGCAGTGAAAGAGTAGTGATACTTTTCCAATGCCGATTTAAGCTGTCTTCATCTGTGTGTTTTGCAAAACGAAAAGCATCAAAAAAGCGAATAGCGGTGAAAAGCATAAAGGGTAGACCTATGAGGTATCCTATCTTTAAGAAAGGATCAAAGCCACCCAAAGAATAATAGATTGGAACCAGGCAAAATAGGTTGAATAGAGAAAAGCGCAGTTTAGCCACTGCTTCTTCAAGATAAGATGCTTGAATTGATCCCTGAGAAAGTCGTACTTCCATTTTATCCATATACCAATCTTATCGGTTTAGGACGAAAAAAAATGATACACTTTAGTCTAGTCTTTTTAAATTATTCTTCGAATTGAAAGCCTACTCTAGCTATATGATCATCTAACTCTTTAACCCACACGCAAGTAGCGATCATAGGAGCGAGGTTACCCACCTGAATCTTAACAGAAGTGTTTACATCTGGGATTTGTTTCTTCAGCATTACAACCCCATTGCCTGAAGAGCTTTCATCAATGTTCAATCCCACAACCGTTGGATGAAAATCCTCACCTGCTTTAAAGTCGATTAAGGCAAGGGTGTTTTCGTCGGATTCAAAACGGATGGATTTTCTTTTTGACTTCAAGTCGCTCATAATTACTCCTTCAATAAGAAATAGTTTAAAGACTTAAAGTGATTGGGTTGATTGAAAATTGTAAAACTAGATTAAGGTATATTAATTAAGACGGAAGTCTTGATGGAAATATAGAGAGCTAAACTAAAAAGCCACAGTGACTAAACTGTGGCTCATATAATATTAATCGTATTACAGACTAAAGTTCTACATAGTTATTTGCATGAATTTTTTGGCTTTTCAAAGCTTCGCAGAATTTCTGAAAACCTTCTGCTTGTTTAGTTATTCTTTCGATGATGTCTGGGGTTTGGATTTCCCCATTCACTAAATCATTCCAAACGTTAATCATAAAAATTCGGAAAGGATAAACATAGGCATTTCTATAGCCGAAAACTTGTTGAAGGTGTTCAACAGGACGAAGCCCACCAAACATTCCACCCAGGCCAAGAAAACATACGGGTCTGCGTTCAAAGGCCTTTGGAAAGCTAAGGTGATCAATCAATAATTTTAATACCCCAGGAGCAGAGCCATTGTATTCTGGAGCAATTACTATAATTCCATCAGAGTCATCAATCTTATCTGTGATTTTTTTCAAAACTTCTGGTTTTTCAGCGCCATATTCAGCACCGGTGAATATACTAAGAGGTAGGTCTTCTAAGTTGATGATTTCTACGTCTTCACCCAAATGTTTATACCTTTCTTGAACGATTTTCGCTAATTCTAAAGAGCGACTCTTCGGGCGGTTTGTACCAACTAAAATGTGTTTCATTGAATCTCCTAAAGTATTTTTTACGAATTAGTGTTTCGCTTGGTTTTGCGTGTAAAAGGCCATCGCATACAATTTGATTTGTTTGATCATCGCAGCTAGTCCATTGGAGCGACTTTGGCTTAAATGTACGTTAAGTCCAAGATCGGTGACGAACTTAGGTTCCATTTGCATGATCGATTCAAGAGGCTGGTCGTTGTATACTTCTAAAATTAAGGCAAGAAGGCCCTTTACGATCATTGCGTCACTATCGCCAATGATATGCATTTTATTTCCTTCGTTAAATGCATACAGCCAAACTTTAGATTGGCAGCCCTTAATTAGGTATTTTTCCTCATAGTAGGCGTCTGGAAATTCAGGCAAATCCTTGCCTTTTTTGATCAGAGCTTTGTATTTCGTTTCCCAATCTTTATATTGGTTAAACTCATCGATGATTTTTTCTTGTTTGTCCTGTATATTCATGGGGATAGGTTTAGCGTATTTTGGAGCAAGGCTCAATTTTTATGTCGAATATTAAATTAGTTACTGAAAACTCAGACTTAGCTGATGATTTGGCTGAAAAATTTCCCCAATTTTCATTTGAAGTTGGGGGTGTGGACTCTTGGAATAAAGCAATATTCAAGAGAAAGAAGGATTTAATTGGTATAGAAACTTCTGAGCCCAAAGCCTTATTTCTTAATATTGATTTCTTGGATTCGGAGCTACAAAGAAGACGCAAATTCTTTAGCAGTAAGAAAGAGCCTCTTTTGAAAGCGATTGGAGCAAAGTCCCAATTTCCCAAGGTTTTTGACGGAACCGCTGGATTAGGGAGAGAATCCTACCTTTTGGCTAGTCACGGGTATGAGATAAATGCCTGTGAGAAAAACCCATACCTATATGTTTTACTAATGCTTGCGCTAGAGCGTTTATATTCAAACCTACAACTGCCAGATGATAAAAAAAGGCTATTTTTTCATTTTGGGAATAGCTTAGATGTCTGTGAAAGCATAAATGAAGACATTGATGTTTTTTATATGGATCCGATGTTTCCAGAGAGTAAAAAGTCGGCTTTGGTAAAAAAGAATATGCAGGTGTTACAGCTAATGGACTTGAGTGATGATAAACCTTTAAAATTATTGGAAAAGGCTAAAACTCTTCCTGTAAAAAGAATTGTTTTTAAAAGACCGAAACAAGTCTCAATCCTTGATGAATCCAGTCTAAAAGAGTACTATGAAAATGACACAATTCGTTTCGAGGTATACTAACCCATGGATGCTGATTCCTTTTTATACGCCTTAGCCGGCATAGGTTTGATCTTTTTTGGATCTAAAATTTTCACCCACAATTTACAAAGTATAACTGGGCCGTTCGTACGCCTAGTGGTAAATCAAAGAACCGATAATCTTGCTCGGGTTAATCTGATTGGCTGTGTACTTTCTATTTTTAATCAAAGTTCGATGGGAATCTCCTATATGATTTTGGCCTATCTTAACGCTGGTTTAATGCGTTTGGGGCAAGGTATACATATGCTTTTAGGAGCTCAGTTGGGTTTGACCTCTGCCGCATGGTTTTTAAATGTAGGTTTTGATACAAGAGCATTGTTCTTTCTATTGTTTTTAGGTTTTATTCCGGCGGTAATTGGGCAAAGGTCTTTTGCGGCTCAGGTTAGTCGTTGTTTTTTTGGTTTAGGACTTGTTTTGTTGGGAATAGAGTTTTCTGACAAAATTAATCTCTACCTGATTCCTTATTTGGGAAAATTCACAGGTATGCAATTTAATGAGCCGGGTTTTTATAAAATGTTTCTTTTAACGGTTTTGACATCTATTGTTTTGACCGGAGTTACTCGAAGTAAATTATTGGTAGTTGCATTGAGTTTTGCCTTATTGAAAACTTTTAGTTTTGGACCGCTATTTTCATTAGCAATAGTGATGGGGCTTGCCGTTGGTGGGTCCATCCCGCAGCTTATAGTAGGCTATGGAATGTCATCAGCAACAAATCGTCTGGCACTTGGTTACGTACTTGTGGAAACGGTTTCTATGATTCTAATTTTAGTAGGCCTGGGTTCCATTGATCAATACTTCTTACAATCAGAGGCTTTGTTGGGGGGAACTGGTTTTGCTATTATTTATTCTGCTTATTCATTGTTCGTAATACTTTTTTATTCCTTTGCTGCTAAATTTATTTTTCATCCTCTAATAAATATTTTAGTTCCGCAAGCAAAGTACAAAGAAGCCAAGCGCTTGCTTTTAAAAGGTGAGCTTGGAGATATTTCAACGGCTCTTGCCATAGATCTAGTCGAGCAAGAATTAAAGAAAATGTCAGCTATGGTTGAAATTCAGTTAGATTTATCTCGTGCCAATTTACTCTCAAAATTAGGGGATAAATCCGTAGAAAAGAAAGTTTCTAAATACGAAAAAATCGCAGATAATATTCATACTGAAGTGGGTGGTTTGATAAATCAATTGATGCAAAGAAGCCTTCAAAGAGAAGAAGTATTTGAGCTGCGTGCTTTTTTGAGTATGACAACAGAACTAGAAAGACTGTCAAACTCTGCGGATGAGCTAATTAATTTGGCTAAAGAGCTTCGAAAAGAAGATGAAGATGTTCCTTCAGAAATTTTAAAATCATTACGTGATATTGGAAACCATTTACAAGAATTTTATATTCAGTCTTTTACCGCTTTGATGGAAGGGGAGAAACACCCTGAGAGCCATGATCGGTTTAAAGATAAAATTTTCGATGATTTGAAACATCTTCGAGATGAACAACGTGAAATGTATGACAAAGATTTATTGTCATCGGCAGCTCTAGGGCAAAATTTATTTGAGATTCATAATTGTTTGAGAAAAATTTTGAAGCAGGCAACTCGCTTTGGTGAAAGTGTAGATGCCCGCTTAAGATATTTGGAAGAGCAGTCTTAAATCGTTGCGGCGTCTTCGATTTTTTTAATTTTATTCCCTTCTTCCATCAATACCAATCGAGCCTTGTGCTCAATTGCTTCTTGGTTGTCGAAGCTGGCGTAAGAACAAATGATCACCAAGTCACCTTTATGAACGTGGCGAGCGGCTGCGCCATTTAAACAAATTTCATCTTCTTTACCGTGTATTACATAGGTACTAAAGCGAGCACCATTGTTACAGTTGTAGATATCAACTCTTTCAAATTTATGTAAATGAGCTGCTTCACAAATTTTAGGGTCAATGGAAATACTTCCCTCATAATTTAGATCAGCATCAGTAACTGTTGCACGGTGAATTTTAGATTTTAACATTTCGATTTTCATATTTATCTCCTAACTTCTATAAGTTCTTTAACATGCTTATATATACGCCTTGCAAAACCAGGTCGGATTGTAAATGGTCAAAAATATTTTCCTTTTCAAACAAACGAGCAAAGCCTCCTGTGCCGAGTACCATTACTTCTTCCGCTGCAAAGGCCTCTCGTTTCAATTGATTCAAAAGCCCTTGTATGGAGTAAAGGTGTCCGTAATAAATACCAGATTGAATGCTTGTAACTGTTGTCGTACCAAGAACAGATTTTGGTCTAAGTATCTCAACACTTGGTAATTTGGCGGTTTTTGTTTCAAGAGCTTCCACAGATAATTTCATCCCCGGAGCGATGACGCCACCCAGGTATTCTTTTTCTTTGCTAACGCAACAGAATGTGGTGGCTGTACCAAAATCAATGATGATTAAGTTTTTATCGGGGTATTTATCTACCGCTGCTATGCTATTGGCAATCCGATCGGCGCCCACTTCCGCTGGATTTTTGTATTTAATTTTTAAACCTGTTTTAACGCCAGCTTCTAAAACAAATGCTTTGCGGTTAAAATACTTTAGACAGGCATTTTTTAATGAATAAATACTTTTGGGAACAACACTGCAAAAACCGATGTGTTCTATTTGACTTGGATCAACATCGTTCTCTCGCAATACGTTTCTTAAGAAAAGTCCCATTTCATCAGAGCTAGAGTTTGCAGAGGAGGAAAAGCGAAACTGACATAATTGCTTTTCATTTTTGTCGTAAACTCCGCCATGAATTTGTGTGTTGCCAACATCAAGACACAGAAACATAATAGTTCTCCTTAATGATTTTTAAAAGATCCTGAGCCAAGGCGGTCGATGTATCTCCAGACTGAATGGGCTCAAGTTCTGTATTTAAGATTTGATAGTGGTGTGAATCCTCAGACTTTTGGTGTAAATCATTAAAGACTACCAAATCTGCATAACTACCATTAAAAAGTTTTTTTACTGCAGCCATTTGCTCGGTGGAGCTGTGAGTATTAGTAAGCTTAAAAGCAATCAAGGCACAGTTTGGTTTTAGTTCTTTGATTTTGTTGATAATCTTATGGGTTGGCTTCATGTGCAAACATAGATCTCGGCCAGAGGGAATTTTTCCTGCAGGCTGTGCGGTTTCACCATCAATGCTAATGTGTGAAAGCTTATAATCACTCACGGCCGCACAATGGATGACCATGTCGAAAGCTTCTAGGTAGTTGGTTGTAAAAAAACTATCTAGACTATCAAAATTAGTAAACTCTAGACATGAAATTTCAGTTGGAGATTCCACCCCAGCGGCTTTAAGGATTTCAACGTCCATTCCAGACTCGTGAAGAGTTTTCGCAATCAAAACACCAGTTTTTCCAGTAGAAGTATTTTTGATACTTCTAACTCCATCAATGAGTTCTGTAGTTCCACCAGCAGTTACTAAAATTCTCATAGGTACTCCTTTAATAAATCTAGTGCTTCCGAAGTCTCGAGTAATCGGCCACCGCCAATTTCTCCGCAAGCTAGATTTCCTTCTCCCGTTTTAGTCACCATAATTCCCATCTCTTTTAAATTATCGATGGAACATTGAGTAGCTGGATGGGACAGCATCTTATGGTTCATTGCAGGGAAAACAATGTATGGTTTTGTGAATGGGAAAGATAAAAATAAGCTGCTGATGGGGTTGGTTGATATTCCCGCAGCCATCGCGTTTATTGTGTTTGCTGTTGCAGGATGAAGAATTACAAGATCAGCCCATTCGTTCAAATGAATGTGTGCCATCATTTTTCCTCCTTCATAGATATCAGTAAATACTTTTTTGCCAGTCAGGCCTTCAAGAGTAGCCTCTCCAACAAAGCGCAGAGCATCTTTACTCGCTACGACTTTTAAGTCGTGACCCTGTTGTACCAATTTAGAAATTAAGTCACAGGATTTATAGCAGGCAATCGAGCCGGTAAGTTGGAATAAAATTTTCTTAGATACTGACATTATCAATTAACCTCACCTTACCGAGATGGGCCGCGATGTAGCGGCGGCCATCGATTTCCTCTAAGTACTCAAGTTGAAAACCCTTAGACTCTAAATTTTTTCTAATTTCAATTGAGCTTAAGCTGGTATCACTTAAGTTTTTGTAGAGCTCAGGCGCTAGCTCTTTTTCTTTCGTAGATAAAAGTAGATTGCGAGAACTCATGGCTAGACCGGATTCTTCTCTTTTTGTCTTCACGGAAGTAATTTTCAAATCCATGAAGAAAGCCTCAACCATAGCTTTTAGTAATTGAAACTGTTGATAGTCTTTTTCGCCAAAAAAGGCTTCTCGTGGTTTCACAATATTAAAGAGTTTCATCACTATACTTAAAACTCCATCGAAGTGTCCAGGTCGATGAGCTCCACAAAGTAGCTTGCTAAATTCGTTCTCGGTAATTTTATAGTGATAGTTGTCTGGATACATTTGTTCAAAAGTTGGAAGAAACAAAATGTCTACCCCTAAGCTTTTCAGCTTTTCTTTGTCGCTATCTAGATCTCTTGGGTAATTTTCAAGATCAGTCTTCTGGTTAAATTGAGTCGGGTTTACAAATATACTAACAACTACTTCATCGTGATTTTCTTTCGCAGCTTCAATTAAGGACAAATGGCCTTGATGAAGAGCGCCCATAGTGGGGATGAAAGCTCTAGATTTTTGAGGAGGATGATCTAGCATCTCCTTAACACTATTAACCGTTTTCATTAAAAACTCTCCTCTTGATTAGGAAAACTTAGACTCTGTGTGGCCTCGTGATATAGATTTAAACTATCTTTTATTTGAGGCACTAGATCAGAAAATTTTCTCACAAATTTAGGTTTGAAATCTAAATTCATTCCGAGCATATCTTGCATAACCAAAACCTGGCCATCGCTGGAATTTCCGGCTCCGATTCCGATACTTGGAAGATCCACTTCTTGGTTAAGAACTTGCATTAGTTTTTCAGGGATACACTCTAGAACGTAAGAAAAGCAGCCAGCTTCCTTTAAAAGTTTTGCTTCGCGAATGATCTTTTGAGCGGTTTCAGAATCTTTACCCTGAACACGATAGCCCGATAATTGATGTACACTTTGAGGGGTTAGTCCTAAATGTCCCATCACTGGGATACCACTTTCTACCAAGTGTTTAATGCTCTCAAAATGACCATCCACATTTTCTATTTTTACCGCATTGGCACCGGCCTTCATTAATTGATCCGCGCAATCTAAAGCAAAGTTCACTCCCTTTCGAAAGCTTAAGAACGGCATATCGGCAACGATGAACTTGTTGGGAGCTCCTCGTCTTACTGCGGCTGTATGGAGTGCGATCATTTCTGTTGTGCAATGAATGGTCGAGTCGAAACCATGCATAACCATGGCAAGGCTATCGCCAATGAGTAGGC
>JAYZXX010000057.1:0-3918 GCA_036140815.1 Bdellovibrionota bacterium
TGATGTGGTGAAACATAAAAAGGAAGCACAAGATTTTGTAGCGAGGCTACAAAGGGCTGGTTACATTATTGTAGATCAAGAAGCTGAGAGTAAACTAAGTAAAGAAGAACAAAAAAATTTAAAACTCCAAAGGCGCTCATTTAAAAACCTTATCTACCTGGTGGATGCAACAGGTCTCAATCATGAGAAAATTATTGCAACAAACTGGAGCGATCCGCTAACGGCGAAAGTTTGGTCGGCATCAGGAAACTTCACAGCTAGTGGTATGCATCCAAAGGGCGATTTGGCTTACACAAGTCTTAAAGTGAAAGAGGCTCTTCCAAATGCAAATGGCTTTTTTACTATGAATAGTTATTTGGCATCATTAATTTTTCGCGACCATATGATCATGCTATTTGAAATGGGAATGAGAGGGACTGAATTGCCTTTAAGTGGTAGCTTCAGAATACCAGGAAGGATATTAGAAAGCGGAAAGCGTTCGCACTATAATATTGCTTTCGGACCCGGCGGTGGTTTAAGAGATATCACTGAAAACATAATGGGTTATGAAATCCAAAAGGCACCAACTCAATGGCCAATAGGAAAACTAACTTTCGTGAATGCAAGCCCTGAGCTTACGGCACTTAGCTTTAAGCATCATAAAAAGCAGAAGCAGGCGGGCATTACTCCCATCCATTGGACGGTAGGAGATCCAGGCTTTACTCTTAGAGACTACAGTCAATCCTTGGTTGAAAGCGGGATGAAAGTTGAAATCGAAGGAGATAATAAGCAGTATGTAACAGATTTCGATAGTCCTTGGGTTAAGGAGTTTGGCGAAGAAGCGATGGGTTCTAGAAATTTTGTAGGGGCCAGTTATTTTCAAAGCTATAAGAGCACAAAGGATACTGATGGGAATGTGATTGAATACTCTGTAAAGCTACACAATAAGTCAATGGTTCTTGGTGGAGCGATTGTTACCACAGAGAAACCTGCTAACTCCAAAAAATATTTTTTAGCAAAAGACGGTCTTTATTACCAAAACTCGATAGAAGGAATTACTTTTGTAGGTAATTCGAATAACCTTGGAAGAACCACTCGCTCCAATAACGAACAAGTGTCTTATTTTTATGATCCTTTGGCCCATGCTGAAGTTTGGGCTAGTATCATGGGATTAGCCCATGAAGAAGTACAAACAGTTCGCCAACAGGCAGAAGATAGAAACCCTAGGGCACCCACAATTAAGGACTTGAATCTAAGAGGCCTTCCTTTGGAAAGAAAAATCCAAATAGAAAAACATAAAAAGAAGGCAGCCATAGAAGAGGCTGCCGAGGATAGCTTGGGTTCTTGCCGAAGTTCATCGAAATAATCTCAGTTTGAGGCAAAATTCCTAGTAAATATGACATATTGGTAACAGATTTGGGTTACGAATAATAAGATCCGACTGTATTTACGATGAATCTTGAAAAAGAAAATCTAAATGAAAAGCTGGTGTTTTGTGTGCAAAAAATTTCACACAAACTCAGTGTGTTCAAATTGAAGTCTGGAGATTACAGAGTTCTGAAGACTTACTTTTTAGATAGTTTTGGGTTGAAAGCCAGGGCTCTTCTTAGTCTTCCCTCTTCTGGTATCTTAAATTATTCAGAAAACTTCTATTTAAATGGCATACAGACAACAGAGCAAAGCCTAACCCATGAGTTTATAATAGATAGTTTTAAGCCAATAGAATCTGATTTTGATATAAACCCATTGAACTCAATAGAGCTTTTTCAAAAAATATATAGAAAATCTCTAGCAAGCTTAATGCTTGAAAGGATCGATTTAAGTTTTTATGACTCTGATATGTTTTTAGGGCAGAGTAGCCAAGAGCTTGAACTCCTCCCTTCGCCTTATTTTAGCTTTTCTGACTTCCAAAGTCTTTCCGATATTTTATCTGAGCTTCCAGCCGATACAATTTTTTCTTTTGCACCCTATTTGATGAGTGGAGCCAAGAGCAATGAATCAGACGTACAAAGCCATGCCATTGCGATCAGCTTCTTTCGGTATATACGTGTTAACTATCTACCTAAAGAATTAGAGCTCTTTTACTCCGAGGAAGAAAAAGATTGGGATAGGGACCATAGAAGAAACATTGAAAGAATTTGTTCTCATTTACCAGCAGAATTTGTTGAAGTAGCTAGGAGGTGTTTTACCACCAGTGAAGCAAATTCCTTTAAAAGCTTTCATGAATTTAAATTCCAATTTTTAGTTGCCGAGCAAAAAAGAAAGACTCAAGAGCTAGGCAACCAGCTTGCAATAAATATGCGATTTGAACTATTGACCCAAAGACATCGGGAAATATTAGATAAAATTACTGATAGTATTGTTCAGCCGATCAATAAAAAGAAAGGAGATTGTTTCCTTCTCCAAGGCTCTGAGGAAAGTACAAACTCAAAGATCATTGATGAAGTTTTGATGGCAATGCCAGAAAAACTAGTTACTATATTGCATTTAAGGGAAGAGGGGAGAAGTTTAGGTGTAGACTTTAATCCTCTTTATGAACTATTGAATCAACTTTTGGATTTGATTTGTATTAAACTAACGAATAGTAACAAATTAAAAACAGAATTTTATGAGTCTTTCCAGTCAGAGATTATTTATTTAGCCGCCTTTAACAATGACCTTCAAACAGTATACAAGGACATTCAAATATCTAAGGATTTTATTGGTATAGGGCAAATCAATGATTTGGAACTTAAAAACCTAACGAATAAACTTCTTCAATTTCAATTGGCGTTTACCAAGCAAATTTTAATTGTGATTGATTCAAAATTTCGTATTGGGCTTAGTCGTTCAAAAACGAATAGTTTGGATTTTTTAAAATTGATCGAAAATATGCCAATTACTATAATAGGGGATTATAACCCGGGTAGTGTAGGTAATAATTTTAACTACAGAATTTCGGAATTTGGCAAAGATACAGTCACAGAATTCAAGCTTGAGTTTTTAGATGAAGCTGAGATTGAAGAATTTTTGTTGGCGACTGGTTTAGTTGACCATCGCTCAACCTTTAATCTTTCAAGAAAGCTACAAAGTATCAGCCGTGGAAGCAGGGAAAATCTAAATTCGATTTTTTCACAGGCTGTTTCAAATAAAATTGTTTTTGTTAATAGCGAAGGAAATATAGAGTGGAATTTTTCTTTGTTAACAACTTCTAAGTTTTTCTTGCCAAATAACTATCAACCACAAGAAGTATTCCAGGGGCTTTCGCCGGGGGAAAAAGTAATTTTAAAGCGCTGTGCCTTGTTAGAGGGAGGGGTCGACTATTCTTTTCTTATTCAAGGAATTGAAAAAACCGGTTTGAGCGGGGTCAATAAGTTATTAGAAAGGGGCTTTATATCGAAAACATTGGATAGCAAGGCGCGAGTGGGCTATTCAGTTTCTAATAATAATTTGAGGCTGGAAATCCTTAGTATCATGGAAAAAAGAGAGAAGGTATTTCTAAGCATCCAACTCGCGCGGATAATGAGTGATTTAGACATCCATGCCTCTCCTTTTATAGAAGGTGCATTGTGGGCTCAAGTTGCAGACTATCTTGCTGCCAATAATGACAAAAAAAAGGCTGTGAATTCTCTGTTGAGCTGTGCCCGAGAGCTTCTCAGGATCTCTGACTATCAATCTGCCTTGAGCTACTTAGATATAGCTTCAATATTTTTAACTTCAGATTCTAAAAAATATTATGAATCTGTATGGGGGGAGTATTGTGTATTAATGGCAGTGGCCTGTTTTAGAAACAAGAAGGAAAAAGCGGCTGAAGATTATTTTTCTAAGGCCTTAGAACACTCTACTGATATTTATCAGACCACAAGGATTAGAACAGAATGGATAAATCTTTGCGTATTGGTTGGTGACCATGAAAAGGCAATCGGTCTATGTGAGGATAATTTTCAAGACTTAAACTTT
>JAYZXX010000058.1:0-3244 GCA_036140815.1 Bdellovibrionota bacterium
TTTTATTTGGTCTTTTAAAATACAAAAAAAGTCTAAAAGACTCTGAGCTTGATTTTTCAATGGATGAACTGAAAGCGCGCTTAATGCTTGCCCGAAATAATATCGAACAAATTGATATGTTTAAAGAGGTGATACGTTGCTTGGAAGAAGAAAAAGATTTCTTATCGTCTAAGATTTGGGATCAACAATTAAACATTACAAAGTTTCAGTATAGAACCTTGTTTCAGTTTTTGTTTAGTGGCTTAAGCCAAGACTCCTTGTTGGTGCATGAAAACTATCAAGGAAAGGCCCAAGAGAAAATCGCCGATCAAGAGTATGATTTGTATATCAACGGTCAGACACGAAAGCTATTCATTAAAAATCAAGATCATTCCGATATCATGAGAAAAAAGAAACAAGTGAAGTTCTTGGTAAGCTTACTGAAGCTGAAAAAAATTACGAAAAGTAGTATGGCCAAAATCATTTGGCAGGAAGATTATGATCCTTGTGTTCACGATGCTAGAATTTATACCTTGGTTCAACGAACCAAACAATTGATCCCCATTGATGGCTTAATAGAAAGTGAAGAAGGGGCTTATTCTTTAAAGTCAGGCCTAAACTACTTAGTGATTGAGAAAAAAGAAGAAATGTGGAATCGAAATTCAACCTTTCAGACATTGCTTGAAACTTTTCAAAATAACCCTGAGGTTTGCCATAGCAAATCAGAGCTGATGGAACTGGTCGACAGCTCCGCTTCCACTCTAAAACGTGAATTACAGAAACTTTATTTAGCCAACAAAATTGAAAAAATAGGCAAAGGAAAAAACACCAAATACCAATTAGCTAAATAATTACAGATATTTAGCTTCGGGTCAAAAAAGTAATTGGATGTTTTCTCGCTTTTTAAAACTCACTGTTAGTCTCCTTATACCAACAACCCATTAAGGAGACTGAAATATGAGAAAGTTTTTAATCCCCCTTGTGCTTATGGCGCAAACTGGAATAGCTGACTTGCCCCCTGAAGGTCATGCTGCTGTTCCAGCCCCACATCAAGTAAAACCACGAATTTCCCAACTTGGTAAAAACTATTGTGGCGAAGACTACGATAAAATAAGCCCGAGCTTTGACTATTACCAATCCATGCAAATTTCTGATCCAAATCTTAAATTCTATATGGATCGTCATTACTCTTGTAACAACATCGTTGATCAACTAAACGAGCTTGAAGAAGAAGCCTCTTTGTATGTTTATGAAGGCGACATTAAATCAGCCAATGACAGTATGGTTTCTGTGATTTTTCAATACGCCCAAGAAATGCAAGACGATGATTTTTACCGTGATCCTGCTACTGTGATTGCAATCACTCAATCGGCACAAATTCTTCGCTCCCTTTTGCCTAGCTTTGGCTTATACCCAGAAAATGAAGTGGTTAATCGTTTGAACGGCAGCATTCCTAGTATTCCAGGACGTACCTATACTCCATCTAATATTCAATACGGTACTACAAGCTTAGTTTTAAAGGAGTTAATGGATATTATTAACTATGCCTATGAGGAAGTAGATTCCTATGTGGCAGATAAAATTCAAAGAGACTACGAAAAAGGGGCTGATTTTGAAAGCCAATCTTTTGAAGCTACTTTTTTTGACAAAGCAGCTAGCTGGGAAACCTACAAATTTTGGAGTGACAAGACTAGCCGCAACAGAAGTGTACCTTCTTACTTAGAAGACAGGCAGTCACGCTCCAGACAAAGTCAAGATCGATCAGATCTAGTACGCTATAGTCCATTGACAAATTATGATAAAAGGCACTTTAAGTTAGCCGCTTTCATGTACGACAAATACCAACATGTTGATCAATATCAAACTACTGTTGAAAAGCAATTGGACAATGTTAGTGCTTTTGCTAGAGCTATGGCGAGAGTGATTAATAATACAAGACATAGAAACCATTACACTTGTATCATTAATGAGCTTTACTACATTGCCGACTATGCCCAACATCAAAAATGTCGTGTAAATGACTACAACAAACTTCCAGTAATTTCTAAGGTTCGTCGTATGTTAGCCACCCAATATGGAAGACTAGCACGATTAAACACAAGTTCAGACTACGTAAACATTTGTGGAGGTCACTAATGAAGTCTATCCTTTTAGGACTTCTTTCCATCACCATGAGCCTGTTGGCTCATGGTGAATTAAGAGTCGCAGATAAAGATAAAATCACTCAACAGGCAGATGCTCCTGAAATTAGACTTGCTCACAAAAACCCGTTGGTCGTGACAAATCCACTGTCTGTTTTAACGGAAGAAACTCGCTTAAATAAAATGTCCCAGTTTGTCTTAGAACCTGGCTTGTATGAGATCAAAGGTGCTAGTGGCAAAGGGAGAACTTCTCACTATTTTCTTTTAGAAAGAAGTGTAGATAACCACCATCAATATTACGCAATGATCTTTCCAACTGATTTGCGTAAAAAAGGTGTTTCTAGAGGCTACTTGATGCATGGAACGGTATGGCCCGATAAAACGAAAACTGTGTTCTCTCGACTGCTCGTAAAAAACACTGGTTTATTGGCTCCTGAAGCAAATCTTAGTCAAGATCCTACAATGAAGCATTTAGTAATCACCAAAGGCTATGATAAAGGAGCTGAATATTACATTACAGGATCTCATCCGCTTTTAAACAAAATCACTGAAAATAACATAGATAAAAAAATTGTAGCTCTTTCTTTAGTACCGAGTAGAAGAAAAGTTCCTTCTACCAGTATTCCAAAGCCTGGTGTTTTTGGTGATCCTGATGACGGACAAGCCTTTGTCCATGGTGATGAGTTTAACCTTCCTGGATATCGCTTTAGCATGATTGCTCAAAATGGATATGAAGGCAGTATTGTTGGCTTGGCAATTTCTAGACTGAACTTAATGGCTCGTGGAACAAGAACTGAAAGCAAATACACTGCCATGGTTAGCTTTTTACTGGACGGCGGATTTTGGCATGAAGATGCTCTGATCTACTATCAACCAATCACTGATTTAAGACAAGGGCTAGACGAGTATGGAGAATTTGATTTCTACTACTACCCTTTGAAAGACTACAGAAATTTATTCGAAATGCTTGGTGACTTTTTTGAGGATTTATTTTCTTAGGAGAAAAAAATGAAGATGACAAATTTTAACCGCATAGTATGTAGTGTATTAGTCGCATTCTCCTTGAATGCAAATGCTCAAAGCTACCAATACAGCGATAATTTATATGAATACTTAAGCACTGG
>JAYZXX010000059.1:0-27407 GCA_036140815.1 Bdellovibrionota bacterium
AGTACGAACAATAAAACCACCTCTTTCTGGACGATATTGATCAATCAAATCTTTTAAACGATCACGCTCTTGTTCATTCTCTATTCGACGAGAAATACCAACGTGATTTACGGTTGGCATATAAACAACATATCTTCCTGGCAATGAAACATGAGTTGAAATTCTAGCGCCCTTAGTACCTAGTGGGTCTTTTGCAATTTGAACTAAAATATGTTGCCCTTCTGTCAATAAGTCTTGAATGGGAGTTTTTTCTTCCACTTCGGTTTTTTCGTATTGCTTATTTTCTTCGGTTTCATCGGTTACGATCACAGGAGTTCCGCTATCAATATCTACCCGAACATCCCCAACATATAAAAAACCGGCACGATCTAAACCAATTTCAACAAATGCCGCCTGCATTCCGGGAAGCACCCTTGATACCCTTCCCTTAAAAACAGAACCAACTAAGGATTTATGTTCGCCTTTTTTTTCTACACGAAAGTCTCGAAGCTCGCCGTTTTCTACATAAGCAACTCTTGTAGCAATCGGTCTAACGCTGACTAATAATTTTGATTTCACTGTTTACCTCGACTGGACCTTTTTACTATTTTCAAAGTTTAACGGCAATAAAAGGCTTCACTATAATTTAACACTCAATAGAAGAGGGTTTTAGCCGATACAAAGACTGTAAACGAATATGGATATAAGACCTAGGAAAAGGGTTCCGCATGGCTAAGATTGATCAATTATTTCAAAAAATGGTAGAGTTAGGTGCATCCGATTTACACCTTACAACTGGTGCAAAGCCACTCTTACGTCTGCATGGTAAAATGACTCCTTTGGGGGATAGCATTTTAACTCCACAAGAAACTCAATCTCTCCTGTTTGAAATATTAACCGAGAAGCAAAAAAAAGAATTCGTTCGCGATTGGGAGCTAGATTGTGCTTACTCTTTAGAAGGAGTTGGCCGTTTTCGTGTGAATATCTTTATGCAACGAAAAGGCCTTGGTGCTGTTTTTCGTACGATCCCTGTAGAGATTTTAAGTGCAGAGAAACTAGGTCTGCCTCCACAAATTTTAAATTTAACAAAAGAGCATAAAGGTTTAATCGTTGTAACTGGGCCAACGGGGTCCGGTAAGTCTACAACTCTAGCCGCCATGATTGACTACATTAACAAAAACGAATCTGCCCACATATTAACTGTGGAAGATCCTGTGGAGTTTGTTCATGAAAACCAAAAATCCCTGGTAAACCAAAGGGAAGTTGGTTCACACACAAAATCTTTTGCCAATGCTTTAAAAGCAGCCCTTCGTGAGGATCCAGATATCATTCTGGTTGGCGAGATGCGTGACCTTGAAACCATCTCCCTTGCCATGACCGCAGCAGAAACTGGTCACTTGGTTTTTGGAACTCTTCACACAAACAATGCCGCCAAAACGGTTGATCGTATTATTGATGTTTTTCCACAAGAACAACAAGCTCAAATACGTGTGATGTTGTCTGAAAGTTTGAAGGCTGTGGTTGCTCAAGGACTACTACCAACAGCGGATGGCAAAGGCCGATGCGCTGCTATTGAAATCTTAGTAAATACCCATGCCGTAGGTAACTTGATTCGGGAAGGAAAAACCTTTCAGATCCCGTCCATTATGCAAACCAGCTCTGGAAAAGGTATGATTACTTTTGAAAACAATATCCGCGACTTGGTCCGTAGTGGCAAAATCACTCTTGAAACTGGTAATGCCTTTTTAGGTAAAAAAGAAGAGGCTCCTGAAGCACCATCGCGTCCAGACCCTTTAAGTAAACCTACCATTTCTGCAGACGACAAAAAAATGGGTCTATCGAGCATTGCGAACCGCTTAAAGAAAAATGGATAACTTAAAATTTATAATTTAGCAAAGGGACGTTCAATTCTATATTGGACGTTTTTTGTATCTGCATGGCGCGCATTTCTAAGTCTGAAAACAACAACTTCTCGCTATCAAAAGAAGCACTTAGTTCTCGCCCATAAAATTTATCCGGATTGGTGGTTGCGCCATAAGTAATAAAAACGGAACCGACAATAATTCCCAGGGCAAAACCGACGGCTATATTAGACAAGCGATCCTGTGGACGACCATAAAAACTTAATGTACTAAGCCCCAATACCGCTCCCGCTAAACCAGAAAAAACGATTCCAGCAATCTGCTTTCTCGTTCCGGAAGGCTCTATTCCATTTTGGTTTTGTTGTGCATAGCTCGACAAACAACTGAGCTGTACACAAAGAATAATCATTACTAGTTTTTTCCAATTAATCTTCATCATTACCATCCGCTAGTATCCTGAAATCATTATAGATTTCTGTCTGCTTTGGTGCAACTTCCATAAGCCGATCTACCCTAGAATAGGACGGACCAGAGCCTAAAAACTCGACGAAAGACTGAATTTGACTGGCATTGCCCTCTACTTGGCATTCTACCCTACCTGAATTTAAGTTTCTTACAAAGCCGCTAAGCTCCGCTTGTTTACAGTAGGTTTCTATGCCAACACGGCAACCAACCCCTTGGACTTTTCCTTCAAGAATAAACCTTTTTAACGCCATGTTTTTGACTTTCTCCCCTGATAGTTTATAAGGAATGTCCCTTAGATTACAAAGCTTTATTGGAGATGATAGATGACCACAAGTGAATTTGAAAAGGAATTAAGCTTACTTAGCCCGCTAATTCAAAAACGTTATTTGGCGCAACCTGAGGAATCTAAACATAAGGGAGCAAAGCCTAGCCACCTTGCTAGCATGATTGATCATACCCTGTTAAAACCGAATGTATTAACTGAGGACGTAATTTCACTTTGTAGAGAAGCTAAAGAGCACCGCCTTTTTAGTGTTTGCATTCCACCGAGTCACATTCCCATTGCAAAAAAAGAGTTACGAGAAACAGGTGTTAAAATTTGTACCGTGGTTGGTTTTCCTCTGGGCACCCAAACTTCAGCAACTAAAACTTTTGAAACTCGTAACGCCATAGAGATTGGTGCAGATGAAATTGATATGGTACTAAATGTTTCCGCATTAAAGTCTAAAAAGTATGATTTGGTTTTTAAAGAAATCGAAACCATCAAACAAGTGTGTGGTGGTAAAACATTAAAAGTCATTTTAGAAACTGCCTATCTAACTAAAGAAGAAATTATTTTATCTTGCATGATCGTTCGTGCCGCAGGTGCAGACTTTGTAAAAACCTCTACTGGCTTTGCCCCAAGTGGAGCAAGCAAAGAAGACATTCAACTCATGAGACGTGTGGTTGGTATAAACTTTGGCGTAAAAGCCTCTGGCGGTATTCGCACAAAAGAAGATGCAGACACCATGATTGCTGCAGGAGCCAGTCGCCTGGGCTGTAGTGCTAGCCTACAAATTATAGGTGTTAATGGCCAGACCACCGAACAAGAAGGAAATTATTAAGCTATGGAAAAGTTGGCTAGAGAATTTATTAAAGACAAAAGAGATAAAAAAACTCATAAAGCAGAAGAAGTAACTCACTTCATTCAGTCTTATTTAAAAGACGAGATTCCTGACTATCAAATGTCTGCTTGGTTAATGGCAAGTTTATTAAATGGACTTGATAAATCTGAGGCTGCCGCGTTGACGAAAGCGATGTTAGAGAGTGGCTACCAGTTTGATTTTTCCCATCTAGAAGAATTAAAAGTTGATAAACATTCCACCGGTGGCGTTGGCGATAAAGCCACTATGATTCTTGCCCCTATCGTTGCCGCATGCGGCGTAAGGGTGCCAATGATTGCTGGTCGAGGCCTAGGACACACTGGTGGAACCCTAGATAAATTAGATTCCATTAAAGGCTTTAATACTAGAATTTCAAAAACTGAATTCCAAAATAACGTAGAAAATATCGGCTACTCCATAATGGGCCAAACCGAAGAAATATGCCCCGCGGATAAAAGAATTTACTCTTTAAGAGATGTAACCGCTACCGTAGAATCCATTCCATTAATTTGCGCCAGTATAATGAGTAAAAAGCTTGCCGAAGGAATCAATGGTTTGGTTCTCGATGTTAAAGTGGGTAGCGGTGCGTTTATGAAGACCATTGAAGACGCAAAAAAATTAGCTATATCTTTAAAGGAAATTGGTGAACAGCGTGGGTGCAAAGTACATGCGATTATAACTGATATTAATCAAGTATTAGGACGACATGTCGGAAACGCCAATGAAATTTATGAATGTATGGAAATTCTAAAAAATACCAATGATAGTAAAAATCTATATAACGACTGTAGGGAATTAAGCTTGGTATTGGCAACGCATATGATATCCATCGGTAAAAACATTGGACTAGAGGAAGCAAGGTCTCAAGCTGAATCCACATTAGAAGATGGATCAGCCTGGAAGAAGTTTTTAGAATTAGTAGAGGTACAAGGCGGAAATTTACAAATTGAAAAGCCAGTCTATGAAAAGCAAGTACTCGCCTCGAGAGCTGGTTACATTGAATCCTTTGATACGGAAAAAATAGGTGTAGCGGGGATTATCATCGGCGCTGGTAGAAAAATAGTCAGCGATGAGATTGACTATTTATCCGGTATTTATGTTGAGAAGAAAATCGGTGACAAAGTATCAGAAAACGAGCCTGTGTTCTCTGTTTTTGCAGAAAACAAAGAAAAGTACGCCGAAGCCATGGAAATGCTTGAAAGCTGCTTTGAAATTAGTGAACATCCTATACAGGCTCCAGATCTAATCAAAGAGCTTGTTCTATAAGGGGGAAATATGTTGTTAGAACAATTGCAGGAAAGTATCGACTTTATAAGATCGAAAACCACCACTAAATCCAAAATAGGCTTAGTGCTTGGTTCAGGCCTTGGATCATTTGTTGATGCCATGGATGTTGAAGTTAAAATCCCTTTTGGTGAACTACCAAACTTTGTGCCCCCGACAGTTGAGGGTCATGGTGGACATCTTGTAATTGGAAGCATTGGTGGTGTTGAACTGGCCGTTTTACAAGGCCGAATTCACTACTATGAAGGCCATAGTATGAGCCAGGTTGCTTTCCCGGTGCGCTGCCTTTCAATGTTAGGAATCGAAAAATTAGTTCTAACAAATGCAGCCGGAAGTCTCTACGCAGAAAACCCTGCCGGAAGTTTTTTAATCATTGAAGATCATATTAATTTAATGGGCGATAACCCTTTAAAAGGGCCAAACATTCAAAAGCTAGGACCTCGTTTCCCTGATATGACCAATGCCTATGACCCAGAGCTAAACAAGATTTTAGAAGAATCTTTAAAGGCATCTGGCGCTACTTTCAATAAAGGTGTTTACTGTGCAGTTAGTGGGCCTACTTATGAAACCCCTGCAGAAATTCGCTATTTAAAAGTGATCGGCGGTACAGCGGTTGGAATGAGTACGGTTCCTGAAGTCATTGCTGCCAACCACCTGGGAATGCGCGTGGCAACCCTTAGCTGCCTAACTAATTTAGCCGCTGGAATCTCGTCTACAAACCTAAGCCATGATGAAGTTACTGAAACGGCTAAACAAGTAGAGGAAGTATTTAAAAATACCATTGCTGATTTTGTTCAGAAGATCTAGGAAGCTCTATTTATTTGTGCGCTTTGTTGAATCAATCGATTCCAAAGCGCCACAATGTCTTCTGAGTAAATTGATAACATATCTTCAAACTCCAAAAGCTGCTTTGCCGGCAATGGGTCTTTGCCCTCTAAATTAAATTGAAGATGCAAACCAGAAAACTCACCCTGATTAATGTCTATCAATCCGACGCTCTCTCTCTTTCTGTATTTTGCCACAACTCGTATTTCATCATAGCTACTTGAATCTAAAAAGACGTGCATCCCTCTGTGTTCGAAAATCTTTATCATCTTTCCCCCTCAATTCTTTTTTCGCAGACTTCATGTCTCTTCTTATGTCCAGTATAAATAGTTCTATTAGAAGGACATTCTTTCTCTAACAAACAAGGTACATTTTTCCTAAACTAGACCTAGACAGTTTTATCTTTAACTATTTAAAACAGTAGTTTAGCAGTTTTTTTTCGGTTAATTGTTAATTCTAGACTCGCGATGAGGAACGACTCAACTTAGAATAGAAATATGACGTCATGAAGACGTTTGTCTCCAAAGGATGGGAGAATCTATGATTGCTGGGTTACGCCTTTTATTTATCGCCAATTTTCTATTTTTAGCAGCCTGTTCCAACGGGAAATCTTCGGAATCCGTCTTTCCAGAGAAAAGCACTGACTCCCCGGGCCTACCTAGCTCTTGTGAAGACCTTAAAATTGATGGTGAGTTCGTGGCGGTTTGGGAAGATGGCAGGGTAACTAGAGAAAAAGGTGTGGACCGAGAACAAATGATTCGCGATTTTGTCCAGCCAAATTTAGAAAACTTAAAGAGAGTGGACTACAACTACGAAATAAAAACTGAAATTGTAAACACAAGCTCAACAGCAGAACCTAATTGGCATCACGATGATGTTAACAGTCATTACGCCTGGGATAACAAGTACATTGGACAAGGAGTTGTTGTAGCCGTTATTGATAGTGGTGTTGACATTTCTCATCCTGATCTTGAGAACCAAATTTATACCAATTCTGCAGAAATTCCAAATAACGGGATTGATGACGATAGAAATGGTTATATAGATGATTATCAAGGTTTTGATTTTTACAACGAAACCGGTAGTGTTACTGACCCTAACGGGCACGGTACCCACGTTGCTGGCATTATCGCAGGCCTTCACCAAAACTCACCTACTAATCCTCTGGCTGGAACAAATGGCGTTTATGGAGTTGCTCCAGGTGTAAAGATAATGCCGATCCGATTCATGAGTTCAACCGGATCCGGTGACTTGGCAGATGCCATAAAAGCGGTTGGCTATGCTGCAGATCAAGGGGCAAGTATTATAAATGCAAGCTGGGGTGCAAGCGTTTGTTCGGGAACTCTTTATGACAAGATTGCTGACGTTGAAAGCCAAGGGGTGCTTTTTGTAGCGGCCAGTGGCAATAGTTCTAATAACGCTGACAACTACCCTGAATACCCAGGGGCTTTTGTCGCCGGGAATATTTTAAGCGTCGCTGCCACCTCTGACATTGGTGCACTCGCTTGGTTTTCAAACTATGGCTTGTCTACTGTAGATGTTGGCGCTCCTGGTGAAGACATATACAGCTTAGCACCTGATTCTGGAGTAAAAACTTTAAGTGGAACTTCGATGGCAACCCCTTTGGTAGCCGGTATTGCGGCCATTCTAAAATCTGCAAATTCTAGCGCTTCATATTTTGATTTAAAAAATGCAATTGAAATGTCAGTAGTAAATACTCAGATACAGGTAAAAACTAGAGGTACTGTTAACGTAAAGAGTGCTTTGAACTACATGGGCTACTAAAACTCTCTTTCAACCCAAAAAAGATTCAAAGAAAACACTATTTTTTACTTAATAACTAAAAACCCCAAGTAAAAAGCTTGGGGTTTCTCTTTTGTTTGATAGAAGCAGCCAAGTAAACTTGACCATGCTAAAAAACCAATTTTTTAATGTTTAAAAGTTACCATCACACTCCCCGTTTCAACATTGTCGTCGATGGCAACTTTAATTTGATCCACAACAATTTCTCTAGGTGCGCGAATTTCATTTTCCATTTTCATGGCTTCCATAATTAAGATCGGTTGATCTTGCTTTAACCTTTGTCCTTCTTCTACCATAATTTTAACAATCTTACCTGGCATTCCAGCTGCAAGCTGATTAGGCCCCCCTAAACTATCCCCAGCTTTTAGGCTTTCATGCAACAACATTTCGTCATTATAAATTGGAATATCTCGGTACGAACCTCTTGTATAAACTGTATAGCTAATACCGTTTCCAACAACATCAACCATATAACTATCACCTTCGAACAAAAAGCTAATAGCACCATCTAGTTCTTTGTAGTCCTCTTTAGATATTACATGTAGCTCAGGTCTTTCACCATCAGCTTGCAAGGTAACCTTCCAGCTACTTGGCGTTTCATTTACATTGATACGGTATTTTACTCCACGGAGTTCTGCCTCGAAAAACATTAGCGTTGTCCCTCCAGTCGCCCCACATCTTTCCAGCGACTATATATATTGTGATCCGCAGTAGATTTTGGCTTTAAATTTTTATAAGCCTCTACAGCTAAAGATATTAAAAACACTCTATCGTCTACAAACTTAAAAAGATTATCAGATGAACCGGAAAATTCATTGTCAATAAATTGGGTGGTATACTCCCCTGATCGAAAAGCTTCTTCATGGATTAAACTTTTATGTAATACGATATTAGTTTTAATGCCCGTTAAAGAAAATTCTGCCAATGCTCGTTCCATCCTTTGGATGGCCTCATCACGATTTCGCCCCCAAACAATTAACTTAGCAACCATAGGATCGTAATAGATTGGCACTTCATAACCAGGGAAAGCACTACTATCCAAACGAATAAAAGAACCTTGAGGATTACGGCATCGTCGAATTAAGCCAGGACTAGGCGCAAAAGTTACAGGATCTTCGGCACAAATTCGAGCCTCAATAGCATGACCATTCAATTGTACCTCTTCCTGTTTCACACTTAATGGTAAGCCCGCCGCTACACGAATTTGCTCTTGCACTAAATCTACACCTGTACACATTTCGGTTACAGGATGCTCCACCTGCAGGCGAGTATTCATTTCCATGAAGAAAAACTCTTTAGTGATAGAATCAAAAATAAATTCAATGGTTCCAGCGCCAAGATAATTAATACTTCTAGCTGCCTTAACAGCTACCTCGCCCATTTTTTTACGAGACTCTTCATCTAGCGCTGGACTTGGACACTCCTCTAAAACCTTTTGGTGACGCCTTTGCATAGAACATTCTCTGTCAAAGAGATGGATGGTATTGCCGTGGCTGTCCCCGAAAATTTGAATTTCAATGTGCTTTGGCGACTGAACAAACCTTTCTATATATACGTCGTCGGAAGCAAAAAACTTTTTCGCTTCGCTTCTAGCCATATTATAATTGCTCTCTAATTGCGACTCTTCGGCAACATAGCGCATACCTTTTCCGCCACCACCAGAACTAGCTTTGATCAATAAAGGGAAGCCAACTTCGCTAGCAACCTTTTTCAGTTGCTCTACATCCTCAATGGCTCCATCACTTCCTGGAACTATAGGAACACCTGATTTTTTCATCTGCTCTTTTGCAGAAATCTTATCTCCCATTACTTCCATAGATTCGGGCTTTGGGCCGATAAAAGTTAAACCTTCTTCCTCAACCCTTCTAACAAAATTTGGGTTTTCACTCAAAAATCCATAACCTGGATGTATGGCGTCTGCACCAGCCCTTTTTGCCACCGATAAAATCTTATCAATGTTTAAGTAGCTTTCATTGCTCGGTGCTGGTCCAATTGGATAGGCTTCATCAGAAAGCAACACATGCAATGAGTTTCTATCCGCTTCACTAAAAACACTTACACTACGGATACCCATATCCCGACAAGCGCGGATCACACGGATAGCAATTTCACCTCTGTTGGCAATCAAGATCTTTTTAAACATAATGACTCCCTAAAGTGGAATGTTTCCGTGCTTCTTTTTTACTGCTGGAACACGTTTATTAGCCAACATCTCAAAAGATTCAATGATACGTTTTCTTGTAATTGCTGGCTCAATTACTTCGTCAATTAAACCAAGCTCAGCTGCTCTGTATGGGTTGTTAAATTTTTCTTCGTAGTTTTTAGTCAGCTCGATACGAGTACTTTCTGGATCAGAGGCCTCATTAATATCTCTACGGAAAATAATATTTACAGCACCTTCTGCTCCCATAACTGCAATCTCTGCCGTTGGATAGGCGAGATTTACATCGGCACCAATCATTTTGGATGCCATCACAATATACGCACCACCATAAGCTTTTCTTGTAATTAAAGTTACTACTGGAACTGTTGCCTCCGAGTAGGCATATAGAAGTTTCGCCCCGTGGTTAATGATACCATTGTATTCTTGATCCGAACCAGGAAGAAAACCTGGTACATCTACCAAGGACAAAATAGGAATATTAAAAGCATCGCAAAATCTTACAAACCTAGCGCCCTTACGACTTGCTTCAATGTTTAAACAGCCCGCTAATACAAGTGGTTGGTTGGCAATAATTCCCACCGCTCTTCCATTCATCCGAGCAAAACCAGTTACAATATTTTTCGCAAAGTGCGAGTGTTGTTCTAAGAAATATCCTTCGTCCACGATTTCTTTAATTAAAACCTTGATGTCATATGGTTTCTTGGGACTATCTGGAATTAAGTTGTTTAGAATTTCATTGGGTCTTTCCGCAGGATCGGTGCTTGGTAATATTGGAGCATCGTCCAAGTTATTCGATGGCAAGAAGCTTAAAAGCTCTCTGATTAGTAATAAACAGTGCTTGTCATCTTCTGCAGTAAAATGTGCAATCCCTGATTTTTGTCCATGAGTAGCAGCTCCACCCAATTCTTCTTTAGTAACTTTCTCATGAGTAACCGTTCTAATTACATCTGGGCCGGTTACAAACATATAACTAGTGTCTTTAACCATAAAAACAAAGTCTGTGATACTTGGACTATATACAGCGCCACCGGCACATGGTCCCATGATTGCACTGATCTGGGGAACAAAGCCTGAGCTTTTTGTGTTGTTCTTAAAAATTTTAGCAAACCCACCAAGTGCTTCAACACCTTCTTGGATTCGTGCTCCGCCAGAATCATTCAAACCAACGATTGGCGCTCCGTTTTGCATGGCCAACTCTTGCACTTTACAAATCTTTTGCGCGTGAGTTGCTGAAAGACTTCCGCCATAAACCGTAAAGTCTTGAGCGTATACATAAACTAGGCGACCATTAATTCTTCCATAACCGGTGATCACTCCATCGCCAGGGATGTGACTTTTATCCATTCCAAAATTTGTCGATTTATGTACCACAAAACGATCTAGCTCTACGAAAGATCCTGGATCTAACAATACATCTAGTCTTTTTCTTGCTGTTAAACGCCCACCGGCTTCAAATTTTGCCTGCTTGTCAGCGCCGCCACCTTGGTAGGCCTTTTCATTTTTTTCTTCTAATTCGCGTAGTTTAATATCTACGTAGTTTTCCGTTTCCATAGGTCTCCTCTCGAACGAGATTCACTACAATCTCGAAGCGAAAACTAAAGTACTTGAGGTAAGGCTTAATCTACCCAGTTTTAGAGTCAAATGGCAGGCTTTTTAGGTCATTTGAGATGCGTTGCATCCACGCACTATGTATCTGATTTTACAGGTGTATTTTCAGCTTTTTTGCCAAAAACACCAACTAAAATTACAGAGCTTTCATACAAAAGACTTAATGGTAATAACATGCATAGCATAGAGATGATATCAGGTGGCGTAACCATTGCTGAAACAACAGACAAAATCACAAGGGCATACCTTCTTTGCGCCTTTAAAAAGTCTTGGGTTACCAATCCCATCACTCCCAAAATCGTTAATACCAAAGGAAGTTCAAACATAATTCCAAACACCATTGTGGTTAATATGAAAAAGGAAAGATATTCTGAAATGGTAATCATTGGAGCGTCAGTCATTCCACCGAATTGCAAAAGAAACTTAAAAGCCATCGGATAGACTACGAAATACACGAAACTAGAGCCGAGTAAAAATAGAAAAGTCCCAAAGCCAATAAACAGAACTGAAAACTTCTTTTCGTTTTGATATAGCCCAGGCGCAATGAATTTCCATAGTTGGTATAACCAGATCGGTGCTCCTAAGATCACAGATGCCAATAAGCTCACCTTCACATGAGCCATAAATTTATCCATTGGTGCAGTAAACACTAGGCCCCCGGTTGGGAGATAAGGAACAATCGGCGCTCGAGCAAAATCTAAAATTGTTTCTGAAAAACCAAAAAAACATCCTAAAAAGATTAGGCCAATGGCTAAAATACATTTTAACAATCTCGTTCGGAGCTCTTCTAGGTGACCGGTCATTGAATCTTGATTTTCCACTAAGCTTTGTCTTCCTCTTTTTCTGCTTCTGCTGTTGATTTTTTGGCTTCAGCCTCTCTCTTTTTCTGCTCTTTCAGGGCTAATTCATAGGGAAAATCTGCTTCATCACCATTTGCATGAATATGATGTTCATCTTCGTGATTTATTTGATCAGGATATTCCATATGTACATAGGAGTCCTCCGGATATAAGTCAGCTGGATGATGCCGCGAGTGACTTGTGTCTTCCACTGGAAACTCTTCTGCTTTTGAGAAGTCATTTTGCAGAGTTTCTGTTGGAGTTGACTTGGTATTGGGCTCATCCACTTTAAACTGAACCGTCTCTTTGACCTGGTTCATTTCTGTCTGGAAGCTTTCTTCGGCTCTATATATTTCTCGATGAAAATCACTGGTGGCTCGACGAAATTCACCCATCATTCTACCAATGACCTTTGCTACATGGGGTAATTGTTTTGGGCCAATTACAACCAAGGCGATTACGCCGATTGCTAGCATTTCTAGAAAACCCATATTAAACATTTGCTCACCTCTTCGCTATTGACTATAGCTTTTTTTACCCCGAGGCGGTAGATGAATTAAGCCTTTTTCTAGCAAATGCTCTTTTGCCAGCTCAGAACCAGTTTTGATATAGGTTTCATAGAGGCGTAATAAATTTTGATTGTTTTGAATGAGTGTTTTCTGGGATATCACTGTAAGAACTTCCATCAATTCAATAAACTTTTTGCTTATAAATTGATATAGATCTCGGTAAGAAAGCTCTTCAGTGTTGTCAGCCAGACTCATATATGCCGCTCCACCCATATTTGCATAATAATCAACATCCACGAGCTTACGCTGTAGAGATTCTCCAAAAACACCACTCACATAAAGAGATGTGTCTCCAAGCTTTTTCAAAAGACTTATTTTTTCTTCTCCCGGAGCATTCATCGCTTTGAAATATAATTCTGCTAAGGTTGGTTGCGCCTTTTTTCCCGATGCAGACTCTTCGTCGAAAAGATTGTCTGCATGAATGAAATGCAAAAGTAGATCCGCTAAATAAGATTTTAAAAGCGGTACTTCTTCAACTTTCCTTTGGTCGATAGCCTCACCGACAGTATCTAAGAAAAACTGCTGAGGCTCTACAAAAATAGAACTCATAGAACTCCCTCGTAATATTATATCGGTAACTAGGCCTAAATGCTTAGATTTGTTGGCAATCTGGACTATTTTTTAATTTCGCAAGCCTTAGGTGTTCCAAACTGATACATGTCTCTAATTATTATGAATTTTATAAAAAAATAGGCCCAGAGATCCTCCGGGCCTAAGCATTTTTTGTCTTTAAACTCTATCAACTCTGACCATGAACAATACTAATTATATGCTTTTCAGAAAATATTTTTTTGGCAAGAGATTGAATTTCTTCGCGACTTACTGCGTGAATTTTATCACGCATTTTTAGCCTTTCTTCAAAGCCCATCCCATACATTTCATCAAACAACATTCGATTTGCAATGGAAGAATTTCTTTGTGATTGAATATCTAATTTTCCAACTAAGTTCTGTTTTGCATTTATTAGCTCATCTTCAGAAACCAGTTCATTCATAAGTTGATCAAATTCGTCTTTCATCATTGAAATCGCTTTTTCAGATTTCTCTGGAGAACATCCAATATATGCTCCAAAATAGCCGGCACCTAAGCCTTCAAATCGCATTGGGCTAACGGTATATGCCAGAGAGGCTCTATCTCGGAGGTTCATAAAAAGCCTACCACCTTGACCAGATAGAATAGACTCCATCACTCGCAGAACATAACGTTCATTGTCTGTGTAAGATAAACCTTTAAAAGTGTAAAAAACATGACTCTGCTCTTTGGGCAAACTTCTTTCAATTCTCTCTGTTTTAGGGACTGTAAGCTTTTTCACAGAAAAATCTTTTGCCTGATAGTCTCTTTTTATGCTCTTAAAAAACTTTTTAAATTTTTGCACCAAAAGCTTTGAATCCATTGCTCCCACGCAAGAGATTACAATTTTCCGTTTTAATAAGGACTCTTCATGCATCTTAATACACATTTCACGAGTAAGCTTGTTTAAGCTTTTTTCTGTACCAATCACGTCCATAGCATATGGGTGTCCTTTGAACATCTTCTCCATTAGTGCAGAGTGAGCAATTTGTGCTGGTCTATCATTTTGCGTGCTTAAATAATTTTTTGACAATGCGAGCTCACGTTGAATTGCCTGTTCTTCAAATTTAGGTGCTCTTAGTTGTTCACTTATTAAATCTAGAGCTGTTGAAAATTTATGACTAAGACAGCTTAAATTTACACCGTAGGTATTTCGACCCGAAAAAGCACCCATATGAATGTTTTCTTTGTGAAGTAGCGAAGCTAGTTCTTGCTCAGTATAAGTTTCGTTTCCACTTAAAAAGCAGTCACCCATTAAATTGAAGACCCCGTTGTTTTCTTTTGTTTCACTAATTAGCCCACCTTCTATGGCAATGTCTAAGCTAATTGTTGGAGTCTCATAGCTTTCTAGATAGATTAAATCTACCCCTTCCGAAATATTAATTTTAACTGCCTTCTTTTGACTTTTGTCGGCCTTAAAACTTGGTAGCTTGCCAATCCTTTTTGGTTTTTTAACCTTTACCTTCGCTATTTCTTTGTATACGGCCTCGTAATCTTTAATAAACTTTTTCGACAAAGACTTTAAAGACTTCTCATCATAGTTACTTGTAATTCCAATTGAGATTTTCTCTGGCTTTAAATATTTTTTAAAAACGCGGATTAAATCTTCCGGAGTCACTTTTCGAATTTCTTTGAAATATTCTTTAAATGCGCCTGGATCATTTAATAAAAACTCGTAAGTCCCAAATTTATTAGCCATCCCATCGACGGTCTCCATTGAATAAAACTCTAGAGACTCCAGTGTACTCACTGAACTAGCGATTTCTTCTGGAGAAAACATCTCTTCTTTTGTTTCAAGCATCGAAGCCAAAAGCTCGTTATAGTAATCGGAGATTTGCTCTTTTGATAAGGAGGATTTGATAGTCATGATGCCTGGACCATTAGGGGTAAAAGTGCTGCAACTAATGCTATTGGCCGCTCTTTTTTCGTTGCGCATTTTTCGAGTAAGGATTGAACTGTCCGAATAAGACATGATCATACTTAGAATATCTAGAGCCGGTACGTCTTTATGCTTAACGTGTGGAATTGGCCAAGATACAAAGCAAAAAGTATTTTCGAACTCAGCGTTTTGAACTTTTATCCTAGGTTTTTCTTGTTTATCTTCTTTCGGCCGAACTCTTTTTGGCACCCTGCTCGGCTTCACCTTTCCAAATTTTTCTTCAATAATTTTCTTTGCTTCTTTGTCTTCAAAGTCACCTGAAAGCAAAAAGAACATATTCTTCGTTGAGTATCTCTCTTTAAAAAAGGCCTGAATTTTTTTAGGGCTAATGTTCTTAACTACTTTCTCATACCCAATAACTGGCCGGCGATAAGGATGTTTTTTATAGGAGGTTTCAAATAAAGTTCTCGATGCCACTCTTCCAGGGCTATCCATGCCTCTTTTTATTTCCTCGATTACCACTTCTCTTTCGTTATCAATTTCTTCTTTATCAAACTTGGGATGGCAAAGCATTTCACTTAGCATATCTACCGCGTCGGCCATATAATCTTTAGAAAGTGTCATATAGTAAACAGTTTGATCAAAAGACGTATAGGCATTTAGCTGTCCCCCGGCCGCTTCGACACGATTTGCAATCTCGCCTACACCATATTTATCCGTTCCCTTGAATAGCAAATGTTCAATAAAGTGAGAAACCCCTTCCTCGCCCTTTTGCTCATCTGCACTTCCATTTCGCACCCAAACTTGGGCAGAAACCACAGGGGACTTTTTGCTTTGTGCTAAAATTACATTCATTCCATTGCTTAGTTGATATTTCTTATACATCAGATAGTTTTCTCCCATGGCCATCGGACTTTATGTTCACATTCCATTTTGTATTCAACAGTGTCCCTACTGTGATTTTTCAACTGAAATTAATCAGGAGGAAAATCATGAGGATTATATTGAACAATTAAAAAAAGAGATTGCCGTAAAAAGTAATTGGGCCGCAGACAAAAATGTAAGAAGTCTTTACTTCGGTGGCGGAACCCCTAGTTTAGTTCAACCTAAGTATATTCTAAGCCTCATAAAAGAATTTGAGAAGTACGGTTTTAATTTTTTAGATGATGTTGAAATTACCCTTGAAATTAATCCCGGCACCATTTCAGAAGATAGTCTTGGAAAATACCTGGAGATGGGCATAAATCGCTTTAGCGTAGGTGCGCAAAGTTTTAATGATAAAATTCTAAATAAAATTGGTCGCAAGCATAGCTCAGAAGACACCGTTATTACTTTGGATTTACTAAACAAACATAAACTAAATTATAGCTTCGATCTGTTGTTTTCTTTACCAGACCAAAGCATGCACGAGCTTGCTTTAGACTTAGCTAGTTTAAATAGCTTTTCTCCTAAACACATAAGCACCTATTATTTAACGATTCCACAAAAGCACCCCCTAAACCAAAATCGTCCCAATGAAGACACAGAACTTGAAATGTTTGATTTTATTGAAGACCAGTTAAATTCTTTTGGGTTTAATCAATATGAAATTTCGAATCATAGTAAAGAGGGCTTTGAAAGTAAGCACAACTATCACACATGGCTTGGTGGTCAATATTTAGGCGTCGGCATGAGTGCTCACTCCTATCTTGAGATGGGTGGAAGTAAATATCGCTTTTGGAACCCAAATACTACCCAGGCTTGGAAAAACTCTCTAAGAAATAATTTAGAGAATATGAAAATTAAAGATTTACCTAATAGTCGCTTCGAAATACTAAGCAAAATAGATCAGCTGAATGACTCGGTTCATACTGGCTTGCGATTAAAAGAAGGCTTCTCTGAGGAAAAAATAATTAGTCAGCTTTCAATGCTTCAACTTTCTGTTTGGAAAAAAGAGATAGATTTATTGATCCGTCAAAACTATCTTCTTAAAACACCAAATGTTTCTTTGAGTCGTAAGGGGAAGAGAATGTTGAATTTTGTTTTAGAAAAACTATTTATATCCGAATAGTTAGAAGACTCCTTTTCAAGTAAAGATAAATTACATTACATAAAATCACATTTAATTCCTTTACATCACATATATTAACAAGATTTTATGTAAAACACCCTAAGTACCTAAAAAGACACCACCATTTTCAAATTTTTCGTCAAATTTTGAGAACTTTTGTCTGTTGGTTTTTTATTTTAAAATAGGCAGTTTATAATAAATAGAATGGCTACTTTTCCCTACTTATTGGAAAAACAAAGTATTCTTTTAAATTTTGAGCTGCCTAAGGATTGACATTTCCCTAAATGGCGCCATATTAGCTAAGTTTAGAGAATTGGAGTAGTAAATGAGCGAAATTACAGAAGAGAATGAAAAACAAGCTTTAGAATCAGAAGTAGTAGAAGAAGGTACTGAAGAACAAAACATAAATGAGCCTGAAGCGGCATCCTCCGAAGTAAGTGAACTAGAATCCTTGCGTGAAGAGCTTACCAAAGCGAAAAATGACTACCTATATTTAAGAGCGGACTTTGATAACTACCGTAAAAAAGTCATCGAAGAGAGATCTTCATGGAAAAAATATGGCGCCGAAGGCGTTCTTCGTCAAATCATAGGTGTTTTAGATAACTTTGATTTAGCTTTAATGACTGAAGTTAATCCTGAGAACTTACAAAGCTTCCATGAAGGCGTAAAAATGATTCGTGCTGAAATGGGAAGCAGTCTTGGAACGGCAGGAGTTCAAGAGATTGAAGTAATGGGTAAAGCATTTGACCCACAAGTTCATGAGGCTTTAGGAGCAGAAGAGTCTTCTGAAGTTGAAGATGGTCATGTTTTACGCGTATTCAAAAGAGGTTACAAACTTCATGACAGAATTTTGCGACCAGCCCAGGTCATCATTGCAAAAAAGCCTAGCTCAGAGGATAATGAAGCCTAACTTTTTAGAGGTAGGCTTTCTTGAAAAACTACTATGAAATTCTAGGTGTACCCAAAGATGCTGATGAAGCTCAGCTTAAAAAGGCGTACAGAAAATTAGCTCTTCAATATCATCCAGATAAAAACCCGGATGATCCTAGCGCTGAAGAAAAATTCAAAGAAGTAAGTGAAGCCTACGATGTATTAAGAGACCCTGAAAAAAGGGCCTCTTATGATTACTTCGGTAAAAGTGGTGCCAACCCTGGTTTCAAATCAAACTTTCATCAAGAATACCAAGAAAGAACCACAGAAAGTTTCCAGAACTTATTTGCCGAAATTTTCGGCGATATTTTTTCTAAAAGTTCAAGAAAAGCCAAGGGCACCGACCTCAGATACAATCTACATATTAGTATAGAGGAAGTTGCTAGTGGTACTAAAAGAACCATTCGTTTTCTTCGCCGTAGAAATGGTAAAGAAGAAACCACTAAACTAGAGGTATCCGTTCCAGCTGGTGTTAAATCAGGACAAAGGCTTAAATTGCGTGGCGAGGGCGACTCTAGCCCCGGTGGACAAGCGGGTGACCTTTATGTTGTAATTCAAATGCAAAAACATGAGCTGTTTCAACTTGATGGATTAGACATTTATTATGACTTACCCATTAGCTTTAAACAGGCTGTATTAGGGGATACTCTTAAAGTTCCGACTTTAACAGGAGCAGCTCAAGTCCAGGTTCCACCTGGAACCAGTAGTGGTGTGAACCTGAGATTGAAGGGAAAAGGAATGCCCTCTCTAGACGGTAGCAAAAACGGAAACTTGTACATCCGTCTATTAATTGATGTTCCTGCGCAGGTCGATAAAGAAACAAAAAAACTTCTAGAGAAACTAGATGATCAAGTAAAAGAAACGCCGGGAATTAAAAAATACAAACAAATTATAAAAGGTTTGGGGAAGTAATATGAAATTCATTTTAGCACTAATCAGCTTAAGTTTAATCATCTCTTGTGTAAGTCAGCCGAAAAAACAAGAGGTTAAACCCACCCCTCCAAGTATTGAGCAAAAGTTTCAAAAACTAAGGGAGCAACTGGATAAAAAGCCCAATGCAAAGGTGTTAAGTGCTTTGGAAAATTTAGCCGTGAAAAACCCTGATCTACAGGTCTCTGCTAAAACAAACCTTCTTTTGGGTGACTATTATTACGAACAAAAAAACTATGAAAGAGCCGTTTTCTTCTACCGACAAATCATAAACTCCCCCTACTTTTCTTCCGCAGAATGGCAAGCCAGGCTCCGAGCAGCTAAAAGCTTATGGATAGAAAAAGACAGTTACCAAACTTTAGAATTGCTAGCTCCCATTTTTGATTTTTCCGACGACACAAAAGTAGTTATCCAGGCACATGAATTAAAAGCAGAAATTAGTAGCTTTAAAGGTGATGATCTAGAAGCGTTAAAATCTATGATTTTTCTTAGCGCTCAGCAAACCAAAAAGCAAGAGGAATACCAATTAAGAGCGAAACAAATTACACAATATGAATTAAGTCGAGACGACCTAAGTATTGTGGCCAGTAACCGCAGTTATAGTTTTGTTCGCCCAATCGCTTTATATAAATTAGGCGTAAATTATTTTGAAGAGTCCAACTACTCAAAGGCTGAATCGTATTTATCAGATGTGGTATCTATTGAAAGTAATACTGCATTGGCCGAAAGAGCCAACTCCATTTTAACCCAGATTTATTCAAGATCAAAAGTAGAATCTTACACCATAGGCGTAATCCTGCCTCTTAGTGGACGGCTTGAATCTATCGGTTACAAAACTTTAGCAGGAATCCAACACGGATTAGGAGTTTTTGATAAAAGCTCAAAATTTAAAATTGCAGTAATTGATTCAGAAGCCAGTCCTTCCATTGCTAAACAAGCTGTAGAAAAATTAGTAATAGAAGACAATGTAATAGCAATCTTAGGAAGTGTAAAAGGAGCAACCAGTCTAGCCATTGCAAAAAAGGCACAAGAACTTGGTGTTCCTAATATAGGCTTTAGCCTCAGCTCTGAATTAACCGTAACCGGTGACTATGTTTTCAGAAATGCTCTTACTTCTCATATGCAGGTTAAAACTCTTGTAAAAACCTGCATGAAAAAATATGGCCACAAGAACTTTGCGATACTTTATCCTAATGATACTTACGGCATTGAATTTGCTAATATTTTCTGGGATGAGGTTTTGGCAAATGGCGGAGAAATTCGCGGAGCCCAGAGCTATAGTTCGAAAGAAACTGATTTTAGAGATCCAATTCGAAGGTTAGTTGGTACATATTATAGAGAAGACAGAATGGATGAATATAAATTTCGTCTTCAAGAGTGGCAGGCAAAATTTGGTGAGAATACGCGAAGAAAAATCCCAGAAGATCTTTTGCCGCCAATCGTCGACTTTGATGCTATCTTCATCCCTGATACCTCAAAGGCCTTAGGCCAGATTGCTCCAATGCTCGTCTACAATGATATTAAGACTCCTTACCTTCTTGGTACAAACCTATGGAATACGAATAATGTGTCTAAGCGGGCCGGAAGCTTTAAAGATCAGTTATTATTTGTTGATACCTACACTGACTATGAAAAAGAAACTGCGAAAAAGTTCGTAGACAGTTTTGAGAATAGTTTTAGAAGAAAACCTGATACCTATGAAGCCATCGCTTACGAATCCAGTCTTCTTTTAAAAGAACTCATAGATAAAGAAAACATTCGAAGTAGAACAGGTTTAAAAGAAGCTATTTCAAAATTACAGTCTTACCCAAGTGCATTAGGACTTATATCGGTAAATGAAGTTGGAGACATTGAAAGGCCTTTGCGTGCAATGAAGGTGGAAAAGGGCCAGATACTTCAGGTGAAATAGCTCCTTGCCTAAAGGCAGCATTGCCACACAACACCGATCGATTATTTTTTTTCGTGACTGCCATGTCCGGCTACCCTATTCTCCCTCTGGATTTAAGGGGGAGATCTATGCAAAAGATTGATCAACTCATTATACAGCTAAATGAACTCAAATCTGGTTTGATTAATCAAATCGATAGTATCCAGTCTTCTGCGCAAAACACAAAGAAAAGTATTTTAGAGAAACGTAAAGCTCTCTTAAAACTAGAAGTTAATTTACAAAAACTAAAGTCTTTGAAAATCAAACAAAAGTCTAAGAACCCTAACAATACTTAATTTTTTAACTTTAGACGCAGGTCCTTTCTACAGAATTTCTTCGTATTTCCAGCTCTTTATCTAGTCCAAATTGCTTATAAAAACTCATTAAACACTCAAGCTATCGGTTTGACTTCCCGATCAAAATTCTAAGAACAACTTAGTGCCGCTAATGAGCGGGGGTGAAAATGAGTTTTGATGAGAATAAGTTAGAGATCCCTGAAAGTCTTCCGATGATTCCAGTTCGTGATTTGGTAATTTTTCCTTATATGATTTTACCATTATTTGTTGGACGTGAATCTTCTATAAAAGCAGTTGAAGAAGCTTTGGCAAAAAATAGAATGATTTTTCTTGCCTCTCAGAAGGATCTTAAAGAAGAAAACCCAACACCTGAATCAATCTATGAAACCGGTACAGTAGCAATGATTATGCGTATGCGTAAGTTGGCTGACGGTAGAGTTAAGATTCTTATCCAGGGTGTCTCTAAAGCGAAAATCAAGAAGTACAATGTTACTCAGGAATTCTTTTCTGTGGCTGTAGACAAGGTCGATGAGTCTAATGCACAAACAGGTTTAGAAGTAGAAGCTTTAATGAGAAACGCTAAAGAAATGATTGAAAAAATTATTTCCTTGGGAAAAATGTTAACTCCAGACATCTTACTTATATTAGATGATGTAACAGATACTGGTCGCTTCGCAGATCTTATTGCAAGTAATCTTGGATTAAAAGTAGAAGAAGCTCAAGCTATCTTGGAAACTCACAACCATGAAGAGAGACTAAAAATGGTTTGTGAACTTCTAAGTAATGAACTTGAAGTTTTAAGTATGCAGAACAAGATCCGCAATACTGCTAAAGATGAAATGAACAAAAGCCAACGTGAATACTTTTTACGTGAGCAATTACGCGCTATAAAGAATGAGCTTGGTGAAAATGATTCTAAGTCTGACGAGATGGATGACTTAAGAAGTAAGCTTATGAACGCTGGAATGCCTGAAGAAGTTGAATTAGAAGCTCTAAAACAACTTGCTCGTTTAGAAAGAATGCACCCAGATGCCTCAGAGGCTTCAATGGTAAGAACATATTTAGATTTAATGGCTGATCTTCCTTGGGCAAGCTCCTCTGATGACAACCTAGATCTGAAGCATGCAAAAGAAGTTTTAGATTCTGATCATTACGATCTTGCGAAAATTAAAGACCGTATTTTAGAATTCTTAGCTGTTCGTCAATTAAAGAACGGTGATATGAAAGGTCCAATCCTTTGCTTTGCTGGCCCTCCTGGTGTTGGTAAAACAAGTTTAGGTAAATCCATCGCAAAAGCAATGGGTCGTGAGTACCAAAGAATTTCTTTGGGTGGGGTTAAAGACGAAGCAGAAATTCGTGGACACCGTAGAACTTACGTTGGAGCAATGCCTGGTAAAGTAATCCAAGCAATCAAACAAGCTAGAACAAATAATCCTGTAATCATTTTAGATGAGATTGATAAATTAGGAAGTGATTTTAGAGGTGACCCAAGTGCTGCAATGTTAGAAGTACTTGATCCTGAACAAAATTTTGCTTTCCGTGATAACTACTTGAATGTTGATTTTGATCTAAGCCAAGTAATGTTCCTTGCTACAGCCAATGTTGTAGAAAACATTCCACAAGCTTTAAAAGATAGAATGGAATTAATCCAATTAAGTGGATATACAGAAGAAGATAAGTTATTGATTACTCATAAGCATTTAATTGATCGTCAAATGAATGCAAACGGTATCACTGGCGAGCACATTGAGTTTACAGATGAAGGTATTCGTTCCGTTATTGCTGACTACACTCGTGAATCTGGTTTACGTAATCTAGAAAGAGAAATTGGTAGTGTTTGTCGTAAAGTTGCTAAAGAATTTTTAATGGGTAAAAAGGAAAAGACTGTAATTACCCCTGAAGTTGTACACGATTTACTAGGACCTGCTCGTTTTATGCGTGACGAAGAAATGACTGAAGATCAAGTTGGTGTTTCTACAGGTTTAGCTTGGACAGCGGTTGGTGGAGAAGTTCTTTTCATCGAAACGATTAAAATGAAAGGCAAAGGTGGAATGGTACTTACTGGCCAACTTGGCGATGTAATGAAAGAATCAGCCACTGCTGCAATGAACTACGCAAGATCAAACCATCAAGCTCTAGGTATCGATGCGGAATGGTTTAACGAGAACGAAGTTCATGTACATATCCCTGCTGGTGCAACTCCGAAAGATGGACCTAGTGCAGGTATTACAATGGCCACTGCAATGATTAGCTTAATGACTGATAAACCAGTAAGAGCGGATGTTGCAATGACTGGGGAAGTAACGCTAACTGGAAGAGTTTTACCAATTGGTGGGTTGAAAGAGAAAGCATTAGCAGCTCTTAGACATGGCGTAAAAGATGTTATTATTCCTTTCGCCAACCAAAAGGACCTTGTAGATATTCCTGAAATGTTTAAAGAGAAATTAAACTTTATCCCTGTGAAGCATCTAGATGAAGTTTTAGCGGTAGCATTAGGTGACGCAGAAACTCCTAAATCACAGAGCAAAGGTGGGACAAGTTCCGACAAGAGCCCAAAGGTTGCAGTAAGCGTTTAATTGCTAATAAAATAGAAGATATCTAGGCAGTCGAAAGACTGCCTTTTTTTATTCCTGAATTGTATGAAGATGTTCTACGTATTGACGAAGCTTGGTATTGTCGTCCTCTAAAACTCGAATTAAAGTTCTAAGGTCTGAAATTTCATTTTTTAAATATAAAATTTGCTCCTCTTTTTCATGCAAAATAAAAGAGTATGATTTTTTTAGCTCATCCAATAATTCTTTAGCCGTAGTAAAAGCTGAGTCAGCAGCCGTTCTCATGGACTGAATATTTTGTTCATCTTGATTGGTGACCATTTCATCAGAACTTCTAACCGCCGCATTTACTGACAGGTCGTTTTGATCAGATTCATTTTTCTTTTCAGTGACGAACTCAAGATTTTCTTTTTCTTGTTTGTGTTTTAATGGGATTTTTTGAATTTTCTCTGAGGTCTTTTGAGCCTTTTGCTTTCTCGGCTCTTCATCCAAGAGAAAATACTTTCCAGATTCCAATCTAAATTCGATGTCTTCTGCTTTTATTCTTCTACGCAAAGTGGATACGCTTAAGTCGTATTTATTTGAGTAGTCATTTATGGTTAACCAGTTCATGGGTGGTCATCCTCCAGATGCTTGCCTAGTCAAAAGTTGAGTATTCAACATGTAAAATTCACACCTAATTCCTCTTAAAGTCAATCTGGGAGTGCGTTTGACACATTGTGATCGTGTTTTGGCCATTACCATATGACTAGTCAAAAGTCTTGGATAGGTAAATAGCCTATTCAAAAAATGTAACAAAAACCTATTCACTTGATCAATTTGTTCTTTCACTCTAGGAAAAAATGACCAGGTAATCGCTATAACTTTGTCCTGTAGATAAAAGCCTTAGATGCTTTTTGTTTTGAACTATAGGAAAATAAACAATATGGAAGCAAAGAAGGATAAAAAATTAGCACTGGTTTTAAGCGGAGGCGGTATTAAGGCCGCAGCTTTTCACGTAGGTGTAAGCTTAGCCCTTCGAGAACACGGTTACTTCTTTGCTGGTGGTTCTAAAGAAGATGTAGAAAATGCCTTAGTTGATCCCGACAAAACTTTTACTACTTATGTTGGCTCCAGTGCCGGATCAATTATCAGCGCTTACCTTGCAAGCGGCCACAGTATTGAAAGTATTATCGACAGTTTTCAAATGGGTAACCTATTCATTCGTAAAACTAGAAACCGATTGCCTACTCATGGTGACCTTGCCCCCTTAAGATATAAAGATATTTTTTATCTAAACGGCATTGAATTTAGTGGCGTGAATTTGCGCAAATTTATGCCAAGGGCTTTAGTCGATTCCCCTATTTTGTCGGGGGGATTAGAAGCATTATTTAAACAAGGTTTTAAGTGGAATGGCCTATTTTCAACCAAAGGAATCGAAAGGTATTTTCGAGAGAAAGTTTTAGAGGTTAACCAATTCTCAGATCTTGGGGTTGATCTTTTTATAATTTCCACCCAACTGAATCATTCTAGAAAAGTGATTTTTGGAGACTTTGATATTCCCAGGAAAAACAGTGATACCAAATGGGCTAATTTTGCCAGCATTTCTCAAGCCATTGCGGCCAGTGCAGCTTTGCCCCCTGTTTTTGCGCCTTATGGAATTCCAAATCAAAAAGGAAAGGAAATCTTTTTCTTTGATGGCGAAATCCGTGACACACTTTCAACCCACGTTGCCCACGATATGGGAGCTGACTTAGTAATATCCAGCTATTCCATTCAGCCCTATCATTTTAATCAACAAATTGGCAGTTTGCATAAATATGGAATCCCGGTAATTATAAACCAAGCTCTTTACCAGGCTGTGGAACAAAAAATCAATGCGTATCTTCGCTACCATAGTAATGTTGAGCTGGTGATTAAAATCATTCAAGATCAGTTAAGCAAAGATATGGTTGCTGATGATAAGATTGAAAATCTCACCAATGAAATATACAAGGCGCTCAACCATCGCAAAGAAGTGAAGTACGTATACATTCACCCTGATCCACGGAATCATGAGTTCTTTTTTGCAGATCATTTTAGTCTTAACCCTGAAATCTTAAAACGGATTTTACGATGGGGTTACAAAGCAGCACTAAAGAAAATCAAGTCTGAAAAATTATAGTTTAAAATATAAAATCAAGTATTAGACAGATTGTTAGATTTGTAGATCCCGTTTAAAAGGAAACACCAAAACAAAGTTAATACCAAGTACACTAAGCCTTGCATTGACAATTAGAGCCCGACAAATGTTGTCTATAGAATTACTTTTTTTCCCTATTCTTTTTGTGAAATCATTTTTGTGTACTACAAAGCCTGGTATTGAAATTGCTCTTAATTTTAGTAGTGGTTATAGATAAGGAGCGTAAATCATGAAAATCATTGTACTATTATTGTTAGGCTTGAGTTTTAGTTCAGCAGCCTTTGCCGAAAGATTAATTGAACTAAGACAAGATATTAGAGTTGCTGAGAGTATTGGTTATCGCTTTGGTCCCAAAGGCTTCTACTATCAAAAATACACCAATGTAGAGACTGGAAATGTTAGCTATACAGTACAAAAAAACAATATGCACCATGCCCTAGGAGCTGTATATGGATACGATCTTAACTCGCAAGAATCAGCAAAAAATTGGTCTGATATATTGTCCAATGCGATGGAAAGTATTGATCAATCAAGAGTGAGTAGCCTTTCAAAAGCATTGAACACTAGTTTAAACCAAATTACAGGTCAAAGCATTAGCTTTTCAATCATTGACTAAAACCAATATACACTCAGATTCTAAAGCTAAGCCCCAAAAGGCTTAGCTTTATTTCATCTTTGCAAAAATGGTCGATTCTACATGACAATTTTTGTCTTATCTGTATAAAAATCTTCCCCAGAAAGAAAGAATTCCCATTGCGCATGGTTCTTTTTTTGCACTAGCTAAAAGCGAAAATTATTTAAAGGAGACTTAATGAAAGCATTAATGATTCTAATCTTTAGCATTTTTAGCATCAGTCTATTGGCCCAAAACCGCCCTGGTTCTAGCGTCAAAAGAGGAAAAGGCCCCAAAATAAAACCTTATAAGATGAATAAACAACAGAAGCCTGTAAATGCTTTAAGCTCACAGTCTATTTATCTACAAGGTGACTATGCTGCTGTAATGGAATTACTTGGTAAGATTTCTAAAGAAAATGTTATTTCCGGTGACTATGAGGATATGGAAAAAGACTGTAAAAGTGATGAAATATGTAATTCAAGTCTTACACTGCTAGAAGAGCAAGTAAAAGCAAATAAAAATAATGAGCCCAACTTAGAGGAATCCGCCATTAGAGCTATCATTGATTATTTGATCCCCGCAAGAGTTTTATTCATGAACCATCAGGCAAGGTCAAATTTATCAAAATATCTTTTTATAAACGCTGACGTATCTGAGGAAAAAGAGACGGATATAGATGGAAGACTGATTGAAGTTTCAAACAAGGCTTTACATATGATGTATAAAGCTCCTCGTCAGGCCTATACAGTGAAAGCTTCAACGGATAATAACTCAATTGCAGTTCACAGACCGAAGCTTTCAGAAGTGAATTTTAACCTGCCCCTAATTAGTTATGTGGTTGCAAAAGAAAACTGTTTAAATCTGAAAATCCTTTTTCCAATTTCAAACAGAAATCTGCTATCCAAGGCCTTAAAAGAAAATGAAAAACTTAGCATTAAAATTAATAAATGTTTTAA
>JAYZXX010000060.1:0-21600 GCA_036140815.1 Bdellovibrionota bacterium
CATTTTCATAGATGAAAAGCTCAGGTTTTTCCCCTTCGCCATTACTGGTAATTCCAGGGCGCAATATTTTATCATGACGTTCGGTATTTTTTTCGATAACTACATTGGCAATATTTAATATAGAAGGAGTGGAACGGTAGTTTCTTTCTAGCCGAACCACTTTACATTCATCAAACAAATGAGGGAAGTTTAAAATATTACTAACCTCAGCGCCACGCCATCCATAAATGCTTTGATCATCATCACCCACCACTGAAATATTTTGTGCCCCTGCTGATAGTAATAAAACCAGTTTCATCTGAATTTTATTTGTATCTTGAAACTCATCCACCATTAGTTGTTTAAACCTATTTTTAAGATCATAGGCAATATCTGGAAAGGTCTCAGCCAAACGAACAGGAGCCAACATTAGCTCATCAAAGTCCACAAGCCCTAGATGCTCAAGGCGTTTTAAATATTTTGGCAGAAGCCATTCACAGGCTTCTTCATACTCGTCTTCTTTTTTAGCCTTCCAACGACTGATCGCTCGCCACTCACTCATCATAGAAACCAAAGTTTCTGCGTCGTAAGTGTCTTTTGAACCGCGAAAATCTTTTAACAATTCTTTTACAATTGCGGACTGATCACCTCCGCTTAAAATTCCAAAGTTTTTCGGAAGTCTCGCTTCTTTGTGATACTGCTTTAAGACCTGTAAACCAAAAGAATGGAAGGTCCCTGTCCATAAGCCTTTGGCCAACTTTTTACCTAATTTTTGCCCCACTCGGTGTTGGAGCTCTTTAGCTGCTTTATTGGTAAAGGTTAAAACGCAAATCTCTTTGGCCTTACAAACCTTTTCATCGATCAATCGCCCCGTCCTAGCCACCAATACAGTGGTTTTTCCACTGCCGGCCCCGGCAAGGATTAACATCGGCCCATGATTATGGAGAGCCGCTTCTGCTTGTTCTGGATTTAAACCTTCTACCCAACGATTCACCACTCTATAAAACGATATACTGGGCAAATTGCAAGTGAGATTCTTATTTTCGAGCTGTGAGCCTAAAAAAGTGGCTTTTCGCTCTGTTTCTATCTTTTCCCCCACCCATTTCTTTGCAATGCTTGTTTGTAGAAACCCGCACGAGCATTGAACACCTTCCTACTTTAAGAATCGAATCGAATCGAATCGAATCGAATCGAATTAAAACTCATTGCTTTCCTAGATAAATCAACTCGTTTTGAAACTACATGAGAGATTTTTTTTAAATCTTTTTAAAAAATCTACTTTAAAAACTATACGAGAATAAAATTCCAATAAGTCCTCTGAGTAAAATCAGGAAAGACTCATTCACATACGAATTGAATCTACACAACACGAAAACCTATTAGATATAGGAATAACAATATACCAAGAAAATAAACCGCTACTTGGAAGGAAGCTTTATATCTGGCCCAAATAACGCCAAATCGTTTTAATAAACATCAAAGAAAGTAAACTTGCCATGATCCATTTGCGTTTTTTAGGATCGATGCCACCTTGGTACTTATGCCCTATCTTGGACACAACAAACGCACTGGCAAAAATCATTAGGGCCAAATCCACTCGAATCAGACCCACACTAGGAAAATGAATTTGTTCAGCATTTATGGCAAAACCAATGCTAGCCATTAAGCTCGAACAAAACATAACCACATTTGATCCTGGAGCCATTTGCTCTTCTTTAACCATCTTAAAACCAAGCAATAGAGGCCCGTACAAAACACCACCACCAATTCCGGTAACACCCACTAATGAGCCACAGAAAAAACCCAACACTAAAGCTCTATAATCAAAGCCCTTGGCAATTTCGCAATCTTTGATAGGCTCTGCCTTTCCTTGAAAAAACAAACGTATCGCTGTTCCCAGCAGAACTGCAGCTAGCGCAAGAACTAGATAGGACTCGTTGATTTTGTCTAAAATCATGGATGTCAAAAATGTTGCAATGGATGCACCAATGGCAAGATTTAGAGCTGCTGCCCAGGGCACTTGGCGCTTTTTATTAAATGCATATATGTTTTTTCCGGCCACTAAAAATACGGTGAATAAACTGGTGGCAACAGACTGGCTGCTGCTTACCCCAGCAATGGTCGGAAGCAAGGGCACGATAAAAATTCCGCCGCCTACTCCCAAAAAACTCGAAACTAGGCCGACGGCACTCCCCAATAAAAGACAGGATATTAACTCCAAAGAAACTATCTTCCGTGGATCAGTTGACGGATTTGGTCTTGAAAAACCACCTCCATCTTTTGGCCTTCCACTTTAATGATAAATCCAATACCAAATTTCTTGTGATCTAAAACAGTATTGGCTTCGTATTTATTTTTAAAGTTATAATCAACGGCTTTGTCCGTATTTGCACGTTCATTTAATTCTGCCCAAGTAGATGGAGCAACGGTTTTAGAGGCTCTTTTCTTAGCGCTGGCAGTGGTTTTCTTTTTCGCAGCGGCTTTCGGCTTGGTCAGTTTGAAAGTTTTTTTCGAACCACAAATTTCACATTCAATTTTGGCTGAAGTTTCTGAAGTATGCGCTAAAACTCGGTGGTATCTTTCCGCATCACACTTTTTACATTGATAAAGAACATTTTTGGCTACGGCAGGTAAAACCAGTACATCACTCATAAATTTTTATCCTTGGTTGAGCTTTATATTAGACTTTTAAGGCTCAAACTTCAAGGAAAGCCCCGGCACTCAGAAAAGCTTACTCACATTGTCTAGTTTTTCACAATATATCAGCAAATCTTATTTTGTTATTCCTCTTTAGGAGGAAGACTAGCCACTCCTCGCTCAGGCAAAGCTTCGACATTGAAATATTTGAAGATCTGAACACTTTGGTTCTTGTATTTATAGGCTAATGTAAGAGCCCCTAAAGCCAAGTGACAATCTGAAAGCTTTGAAAAAGTCATCAATACTTCATCTTTTTTCTCCATCACACAACTTGAATCAAACCCTAAAATGTTTGATTTTTCGTTAGGACGATCACACTTAGCCACTGATAAAGTTAAGGCACAATAATCCCTTTCTTTTTCACTGGAAGGCATTTTGAAAAGTCTAATGATATTTCTATCTCCGGCTGCATCCAAAACCACAGATTCTGAGGCCCACATCTTATGGTATTTTTTTTCTGATTTGATATTAATTGTGAACTGCTTCGTATATGGCAGGATTCGATCGTTAGCCTCTATAGCAAAAAGATTTAAAGAAAACAAAAGTAGAAATAATATTGGCTTTGTCACTTGCCCCCCCATTTTAATAGTGAAACTTGAGAGGCTTTTAGTTTACCAAAAGCTAGCTACGAAAAACGCTTTATCTTCGAATTTACATTTATATTTTACCTAAATCCAAAATAGCCCCTTTGACGAAGCACGTGAGACAGTGTGAATGTTTTAAACACTTGTATATATTTACATTACTAAAAAATAGCCTAGATTAGATGCCTATCTCAGCATATATAGCTTTAAAGGCTCATCTAATTTTTGCTTTCGAATTTGGTCCTCTGACAGAAAGAAAGGCCCATTGCCAGCTTCCAATTTAATATGAATATCCTTCATAGATTCGGTATTCGTTGGGTCCACTACTAATCCTGAATCAACATGAAAACTATGAAATTCTGGAGCATCTTCTTTTGTGAAAAAGCGAAACCACTTTCGGGAGTCTACCCAACTTTTATAGGTAAAAGTGTTTTTATGAGTGTGAATTGGTGTGTAAGCTGTGATTAGTTCAAAGTCGCCATAACAGGAATGAAGCTTGATCGCGGGGCTAGTCCATTGAGTCACTCCACAAAGCTTTTTGATATTTGCATACCACAAACCAAAGGCTTTACTTAAATAGCCCAAGCCCTTTAATCGATCGTCACGTTTCAAAAATTTATTTGCAGAAGTAAGGTTGTGCGCAATCCACTGACCATCAAAAGCAGTAGGAATAGCAATAAAACAACTAATCGGCACCCATTTTAAGCCCGGCGCGGGTTTAATCAATTGCTCCAATTCTTCAGGAAGTGAGCTGCGCTTCATTGCAAAACCAGAAACAATCCCTGGCATAATGGCACAATCATAAAAAACCCATTTTGGCATTGGCATAGCACTTTCTTCGAAAGCATTTCCTTCCAAAGATAAAATGGCTTCACCAAAATCTAAGTTTTTCAAAAGGGTCGGCTCAAACTGTAAATGTTCTTTGTCATTAAACCAATCCACAGGGTGTGTGACTCCAGGGGTATAGCTAGAATTTTCATTTCTTATATACACATAAGGTTTGATGTCGTTTCGAGTGAACCAATCTGGTAAAAATTTCGCCTTGGCCATAGAATCCCCCTGATTTTTGCTTATACTAGCGGATCTTGACACTAGAATCACCGATTTTCTACTGCCTTTAGCGCAATATCTTTGGTAAGTATGAGGCCTTAAAATATTAATAAAGCAGCAGATTTTTAAAGAAAAATCATTGATTCACAAAATAGGAGCGTTTTATGGCTAAAAAATATTGGTTAATGAAATCAGAACCGGACGTATTCTCAATTGACGACTTGAAAAAGGTCAAGAAAGAGCCCTGGGACGGAGTAAGAAACTACCAGGCCAGAAACTTTATGATGAAGGATATGAAACTTGGAGATGAAATCCTATTTTACCACTCCCGCACAAAGCCCATGGGAGTATATGGCATAGCAAAGGTATCCAAAGAAGCTTTTCCCGACCCTCTACAGTTTGATGAAAAATCGAAGTATTTTGAAAAAAGAGCCACCAAAGAAAAACCTGTTTGGTACTGTGTTGAGGTGGCTTACGAAGGACACTTTGCCGAACCTGTTACTTTAGATGCAATTAAAGCAGAGAAAAGCTTAGAAGACATGGCCGTGGTGCAAAAAGGACAGAGACTAAGTATCCAACCAGTAAAAGCCAATGAATTTAAAAAAGTTTTAAAAATGGCAGGCTATAAAAAATGATTCTTGTATTAGCTCCCATGGAAGGCGTTGTAGATCCTGTGATTCGCAGGATCTACACTGACATCGGGGGCTACAATCTATGTGTTACGGAATTCATCCGAGTCACTGGAAACTTACTCTCTCCCAAAGCTTTTTATAAATACTGTCCCGAACTTAAAAACAATGGTCGAACAAAATCAGGAACGCCAGTATTCGTTCAACTTCTTGGCAGTGACCCAAGCTCTTTATCTGAAAATGCATTACTTGCCAAAGACTTGGGAGCTCCTGGAATTGATTTAAATTTTGGCTGCCCCGCAAAAACCGTAAACCGACATGATGGAGGCGCTAGCCTTTTAAAAGACCCTAGTCGTATCTACAAAATAATCTCTGAAATCAGAAAGCATCTCCCCGCAAATTACCCACTGACCGCAAAAGTTCGCCTTGGTTTTGAAGACAAAAGCCTTCACAAAGAAATTGCGAAAGCGGTTGAAGATGGCGGTGCTGACTGGATTGCGATTCATGCAAGAACCAAAAAAGAAGCCTACAAACCACCTGCCCATTGGGAGTTTATAGCAAGCATGAAAGAAGAGGTTTCTATCCCCGTCTTTGCTAATGGCGACATATGGACAACGGAGGATTTAAAGAGATGCAAGGAAGTATCTAAATGTGAAGACTTCTTTATCGGTAGAGGTGCGTTCACCAATCCAGGTTTAGCCAATCAGATTCATGCCTGCTTTGCTAGTGAGTCAAAATCAGTACTCTCAGAAAAATTTCCATTTCTTAAACTAGGATATGAAAATAATCTTTTAAAAAACAATTGGTCTGAGACCTATCCACACTATCAACGCTTTTTACAGTTAAACTACTCTGTCTTTGGAGACTATCACAGTATTAAACGTGGAAAACAATGGATAAAGTTTCTGGGCAACACCTATCCCGAAGCCAAAGAACTGTTTCAGGAAACAAAGGGGCTTCAAACCTTTGCCGAAATATGTAAGTTAAACCAACTAGACCTTGAGGCTATGCACCGAGGCAGTATGGGCGAAGTCTTTGCCTAATTAGTTAGTTCAATGCGAGAATATAAAAAACAAGGAATGAAATTTTGGATAAAAATAAAAGTGGATTAAGTTGGATTATCGCAGCCGGTATCGTGGGTGCCGACATTGGAACCTCCGTTTTCTATTCAACAGGACTCTTGTTTCCTAAAGTGGGCTACCTTGCACCTGGCTTTATTATGCTAGTGTGTATCCTAATGTGGTTATTTAAAAAAACCTACGAGGAAGGTATAGCAATGTCGCCTTACAATGGCGGCGCTTACGTGATGGTACTAAGAACCATCGGCCGAAGAGCAGCTGTATTGGTAGGAGCTCTTACAATTCTTTCTTACCTAGCAACCGCGGCGGTTAGCTCTTTAGCGGGAGCTCATTATATCTCAAGTCTATTAGAGCACGTAAGCTCAAGCGCCATAATTATGATCTCCTTTATTCCAATTGTCGTGTTTGGACTTTTAAACATTCGAGGAATCAAAGAACCGGCTAAGATTGTAACTGCCATCGCAGGGTTTCACTTTGGCCTCCTAATCATTATGGGATTATGGAGTGGAGTCTATCTATTAAGTCATGAAATCCAGTGGACCAAAATGGTAGATAATATGCCTGCTGATTTAAGTACCGCTGCCATCCTACATGGCTTTGCCGCTGCGTTCCTCGGAATTACAGGCTTTGAATCTGCTGCTCAAATCGTTGAAGAATTAGAAGAACCAATGAACGAAACGGTACAGAAACTATATCGTGCTGTAGTTATCTTAGTTAGCTTAACCGCTCCAGTAATTAGCTTTATGTGTCTAGCGGTCTTGAGCCACGAAGAAGTTTTAAGCAATCGATCTGCACTTTTAAGTGGTCTAGCAGATAAATTGGGTGGAGGTATTTTACTTTGGATTTTAGTAATCGACGCTACTCTAACTCTTTTTGCTGCGACGAATACGGCTTATGTGGGTTTTATTGGTTTAGCAACTACAATGGCAAAACAAGGAAATTTACCACAAATTTTATTAAAACGCTTAGCCCACAGGTTTCCTAGCATCCAAGGTTACCCCTACATCGCCTTTCCTTTTATGTTTGTCGCGATGTTTATGACGGCCTTTGCCGCAAATAAAGACTCAGTTCTTGAAGAAGTCTACGGAATGAGCTTTCTCGGGGTTATGGTTAGTTTTGCACTTGGTGTGGTTCTTATGAGGAACAAGCCGCTTCGTAGAGACTGTGACAAGCGACGTTTAAGTAAATCAAAACTGATCATTGGTGATTTTTCTATTCCATTGGTGCCTTTAATTTCAGGCGTATTTTTGGCTTCAGCGCAATTGCTTCTAGTTTACTTTACTGATCCAGAAGCAAGGACACTTCTAATCGAACTTCTCAGTTTAATCTTATTACTTATGGCCTTTTACCGTTGGGGTGTATTGGAAGAACGCCTAGAAACCAGAAGTGATCTAAGACTTGGTTTGGGGCGCTTTGCGCAAAGCACTGACTTACCATTAGATCTTCCCAAATACGTTGTTTGTGCTGGTGGTACGGGGGCGAGAAGACTTTTAAACCATGCGGTTAAGAAGGCAAAAAAACTCTCCAAAGGAGAAGCCTTCGAACTAGTGATTTTCCATGCGGAAGAAAACAAAGATCCCGAAGGTTTTTTCTTTGAGTTATTGCAAAGAGTGGTGTCTCAGCAAATTGCTCCCATTTATCAAGATACAGACTGTATTTTAACGGTAAAAATATTGCCAGGAAGTTTAACGGAAGGATTAATTACCCTTAAAGGCAGTATGAGCTTCGACACTTTAATGATAGGAATTGGTCGAAAAAAAGCGAATGTAGAAAAAATCAAAGAAAACCTTGAGCAAGAATTAGAACTTCAAGTTTTACCAATTTTAAGTTAAATGTAATCTTTTAGCCCCCGGCTACACTAACTTAAAAAAGGATATAAAAATGGCAAATGTAAAAATATACACGAAAAATTATTGCCCATACTGCGTACACGCGAAAAACCTTTTACAAAATAAAGGTGTTTCGTTTACCGAAGAAAACCTTGAAGATAATCCTGAAGAAATGATGGCATTAATTCAAAAAACAGGTATGAGAACAGTACCTCAGATCTTTATCAATGACGAGTTGATAGGAGGTTTCACTGAGCTATCTGCTTTAGAACAGGCAGGAGAATTAGACAAAAAACTTTCGATATAATCAAAAAAATAAGCGGCCTAAGTGCCGCTTAAATCTCGTGGAATATCAATATCAATGACTAACACTTCTGCTTCTTTACGGAAGTCCTCGAGGGTACACGATAGCTCTGTAAATTTAGTTTGATAGTCTACAAAGTTTTTTCTGTCATTTAAAATATTGTTCATCCACAGGCTACCCAAATCTTGTCCAAGCTGTCTCAGACTTAGATGAACAGAAAGCTTTACTTCCATAGCCTGTAGCTCCCAATAAATCTTTATCAGACAATTGGCCCTAGGGGAATTTGAAACAAAAATTATCTTCTTAAGTAATCCCAGTAACACCCTTTGAAAACCTGAGGCCTGCAGTAAAACTACATTATCATTGCCTTGCATATGCTTTTCCACTTCAACTTGAATCGGAAAATTAAAATTTTCAATTAACAAACCAAGTGAACGCAACAAAGCGTTCATAGACAGACCAAAAACCTGTTCCGCATCATCTATATCACTACCAATGTGTTTATAAAAATCTAAAACCCCTTTGGCAGAATCAATTAAACTCCCTTGTTTTTCTTCTAACTTCTTTAGCTGATCGCGATTTAAATCATCTGCCTGAAGAAAGCTACCTAATTGGCGATTTAATACCTTTAACTGCCCCACAGGAGTTCCTATGGATTCAATGACTCGACTCGCAGAGAGTTCTTCCTCTTTGCTATCAGAGGCCAGCTGCCCCATCAGAGCATAAGCCTTAATAAGACCAGTAGCTTCATCCTTAAGAGCTAGGCATTGATGTTGAACCTTTTGCCCTCTTGACCAACTCATATCAAAGCTATGGTCTTCATCAGTCTTATTTTTTTCTAGCTGTGAAGAAATTCGTTTAACAACAACTTTTGAACCTAAACTTACAAAATCCATCAGAGACTCTAGGCTTTGCCCTGAGGTAAATTTAGCTAGCTGCCCCGCAGACTTATTCCATAATTTGAGACGATGCCTATCATCAAAAATCATTATGAATTCATCTGATGAATCAAAAATTTTATCGACTAAACTATTATAATCCTTTTGCTCGATTCCTTCTATAGGGCTTTCTAAATTAGGGCTTTGCTGAGACTTGGATCGTATTTGCTGGATAAACCTCTTTAAAGCAAGGTTACGGATTACCAGAAAAGCACAACACGCACTTAAAAACGAAAATACCAACACAGCCGTAAATGCTTCAAATTCCATAGCTTTTATCATGACTCCTTTTGAGAAAAATGCAATTTAAATAAACTGAGTTTTTTACGCAGTGCATTCCTTAGCGTTTCCTATACATTCTTAAATTTGTTAAGAAATCGCCGATAAGTCTTTACGGGAGGATCTTTAACATGAGTGAAGATAAGAAAAGTGTGATTCTTGCTGAGGACTCACCAACGAATCGAACAGTGATTAAACATCTACTATTAAAACTTGGCTTTAGCGTGATTGAATGCGAAACAGGTAAAATTGCCTGGGAAGCATTACAAGCAGAGTACGAAAAAGAAAATGTAGTTGCTGTCATTAGTGACATTATGATGCCTGATATGGATGGCATTGATTTTCTACAAATGGTTAGAGAAGAAGAGAAATACAAAGGTCTTCCATTTGTATTGGTAACAGCGGTGATGGAAAAAGAACAGGTGATTTCAGCCAAAAAGCTTGGCGTTAATGGATACATTTTAAAGCCGGTTACTTTCCAAAGGATATCCGCAAAAATGAAGGAACTTTTTCCAGAACACAAATTCCCTAGAATGGCTGCCTAGACAGGAAAGCCAAAAAGTATGGGTGCAGCGAAGATTTCCTACAACGATTTGCAGGAGCGGTTAAATGATTTACCGACTCTCCCGACGGTTGTGCAAGAACTAAACCGCATAATTGCCGATCCTATGTCGACCATTAAAGACGTAGAAGAGGTAATGCTTCAAGATCAATCACTAACCACAAAAGTTCTTACTCTTGCAAATTCAGCCTACTACGCCATTCCAGGTGGAGTTTCAAACCTATCTAGAGCCATAGGCTTTTTAGGCTTTGATACCGTTCACCAATTGGTGATTGCAGCATCCGTTTTTTCAACATTAAAAATTTCAGGTGAAACTAGTTTTGATTTGATTCAGTTTTGGAAACATTCTATTGGCGTTGCCATTGTAGCTGAAGCCATCGCTTCTCGAATTGGTCATAAACAATCTAGTGACCTTTTCACCTGTGGGCTAGTGCATGATATGGGAAAAATCGCCATAGCCATGTTAGACAAAGAAATCCTAGAAGAAATTTCAGCTCATGCAAATAGCGAGGGAATCTCTTTTATACAAGCAGAAAGAGCCTTAGAAAATATGCCTCACACTCGTATTGGAAAAATACTAAGTGAAAAATGGCGCTTACCCCTACCTGTACAAAATTGCGTTCTTTATCATCATGAATGCAATTTGCAACTTCGCTCAGGACTATCCACAGAGATGCATCAATACGTTGATATAGTTTACCTCGCCAACTGTCTAGTGAGCACCATACGATTTGGCAATAGTGGCTACAAAAAAGCCCCAAAACTTCCGAAAGAGATCTTAGCAAGATTAAGCATAAAGCCTGAAGAAATTGGTGGTATGGTAAAAGAATTTAAAGAGCCTCTGCAGAAAGCAGAAAGTTTCTTAAAGATTTTAGAGAGTGGGTAGAACTTGGCAGCGAAAATCATTGAAGCATCAAATGATTTAAACTTTGAAGAAATTTGTGATTCGGCAATGATGGCGATTCTAGTCTTCAATGCTGAAAGCATGTCTTTGCTTTACCTCAATCGCCTCGCCATAGAAACCTTAGAAATGAATGAAGCAGACCTGAAAGGTTTTTATCTAGAGAAACTTTATCCTCAATCTCATCACTCTAAAGCCCGTGCCTTTGCAGAGGAATTCATTCAAGACTCCGGTTTTTATCAAGATATGCAAATGAAAAGAATGAATGGAATCAATTTCATCGCCAATTTAGGTGTAAGTAAAATTCACGAAGGTAAGATTCTCCTTTTGATGTTTCAAGATGTTAGTTTTCAAAAAAAACTACAGCGTGAAGTGCAAGTGAAACAGCAAGAGTTGATGCGAAGCTACACCGAGATTCTTGAGCAAAATGCTGAGTTACAAAGCTTAAGCGAAGCAAAAGATAAACTTATTACATTAAGCACTCATGAACTTCGAACCCCCCTATCAGCAATCATCGCAATGACAGAAAGTTTAAGTCTGGGAGTTATCGAAGACAAAGAGGAACTTGATTCCTACCATCAAGACATCAACCGAGAAGCCCAAAGCTTAATGGGGATTTTAAATGGAATGTTGGACCTTTTAAAACTCACCACAAAGAAAATGCCGTTCTTTGTTTGGGAACATTCTTTGTTTGAAGCATTAGAAGAAGAGATCGTTTATTTCTCGGAAAAATTAGACGCAAAAAATATTAAGTTAGTAAAAATGTATAGCAACGAAAATGCATCGGCCTATTTTGATAAAATTCGTTTCAGACAAGTTATTCGAGCCGTCATCGATAATGCCATAAAATTCTCTCCTGAAAACACAGAAATTTCCATTAGCTTAAGGAGCAATGAAGAATTTTGTAGTATTGGTATTAAAGATGAGGGCCCAGGGGTACCTAAAGAAAACCATGCTCATATATTTGAAGAGTTCACAACTTTGGGAGACATTGATACTCATAGTAAAGGCGCTGGCATTAGCCTGAGCATTGCAAAACTTAGCATTGAACAAATGGGTGGAAAAATTGAACTTATCAGTGAAAACAAGCAAGGCTGTCTATTTATTTTACAGATTCCTAGAACTCGTGTCTTGGCAGATGAGATGTATGATGAGGAGAATCCTTATGAAGACATTGAATTTTAGAAATTCTTTTTAAGGCTTTGTAGTTAAAACATCAAAGCCTTAAAGAAATTCTAAGGCGTTATTTTTTATAACCAACCACCACCGGTAATTCTTCAGCATCAATACCTAAATGCCCCAAACCAGCTTTTACAAACACTTTAAGGTCATCCCGAGTTACTTCTGTGTGATCAATATCATTACCATAATAGGCTTTTACACCATCCAAATCATATTTTTTCAACCATCTGTTTAAGCCAAAACTATTGATACTTAATTCATAAGCTCCGCCTTTGTTGTTATCAATGTATTCCCCCATGAAATTCACGCCATTATTTAAATACTTTAAACCAGTTAAATCCTCCACCAGAGGCTGAATTGAAGATCCATTTGCATGCGCCATATCGTCACCAGAGATCACAACTCCTCCCTCAAAGTCTAACAAGGCTTGTACAGAATTCTTTTTACTAAAAGGATGACCTGGATTATTCCACCATATCAAATCATAATCTTTTAAATCATCCACACTAAGACCAGCATCAGGCTCATCCATAAAAACAATGTCTGAACCTCTGCGGTAATCCTCTAGAACAGACAAAATATATTGTGTGTCTTGTGGAGTTTCATTGCGATGATTTCGATCTCTAATCATTAAAATTTTCGGACGATGCTTCGCCGAGGAATAACGGATAACTTTATGAATTAGCTTTTTTGTCAAGCTTTCATCAAGTACATTTTGGCCCTGTTTTTGATCGCCAAGACTCAACAAAATAGTAACAACTCCAGGTCGCGCATGCCTTTTCATCTTCAGTTTTACAGAGTCAAGAAGTGCTCCTTGGGAATCAGAGGCCCCTTCCGCTACAAACCGAATCCTATGCACTCCTTCATTTAGGTTAGATAAAGTATAACGCATTCGAAACCAGTTTTTTACTCGATCCCCATTAATGGCATCAATTAATACATCATCAATATAGACACTCATAGAGCTACTAGAGTCACCAGTATGGGATGCGTAAAAGAAACTTAGCTCATATTGCCCTTCCCCATTACACACGATAAAATCTTGGTACATCTCTGAGTTACCCGAAGAATCAAGTTCAATGTGTCTAGAGCCCATTCTACGTTTAAGCATCTTAGACCTTAAGTCCTTTCTCATTTTAGGGTAGTCAGCTGATAAGCCATAAGAAACCAAGGACATTGGCTCTAATTTAGACAACCAGGCATTAGCTCTTTGCTTGCCGTCAATAGAGAGTTTTCTCCTGCCGGGTAAGGCTGAGTAATGATCATATTTATCACCACGAAGTTTTGGGAGTGGTATTCGATGAATTAATCCTTCTCTGTAATCAGAGATCTCAAAAGACGAATTTTGCAACAGGTTTCTATGGGGACGAAGAAGCTGATTTTCTTCACAGCTAATTAAATCCGTAGAGTCATCCTCATCTTCATCATCAGCAGGATCATCCGAAGAATCATCGTCATCGCCACTGTCACCATCTGAGCTACCATCGTCACTGGAATCATCCTCAGAGGAACAATCTTCCTCTCCCACACTATTTTCGGAACACTCTTCTACATCGTCCAGACCGTCTTCATCCCCAAGATTCTCTTCATCTCCTGGAATGACTTCAAGACCTGAGTTTCCGTCATTTTTACTTGAGAAATCAATCGGCGACCCACAATTTTGAAAGAACAAAATACAAGATGAAAATAGAACGATAAGAATTGATTTAATAGCTACTTTTGACAAAATAAACTCCCCCTTAACGCAATGACTTGCAGCAATTATAGATGCAATCGCGGTGCCTAAATCAAACCCGTTTTATTGGCCCTAGGCCTCTATAATCCACTTGAGAGTGTAGCAAAATGATACCCCTCCAATCTATTTACTAACTGAAAATTACTTCTACATCTAAAGTTTCAAATTCAGTTTGTTGAATTCTTCATTCAAACTTGCATCGGCATTTTTGAACTGGGCCTTAGAAAAAACAATCTTCCCTAATAATCTCAAAAAGAAACACTTTTATTAAGTTTTTCCATTGAAAGAAAATATCAATTGATAGCTACCGATATAGCATTGTCTAAGGAGAGTTTATGAAAAAAATCCTCGTAGTAGAAGATGAAGAAACATCATTTTTAACGATTGATAGAGCATTAAGCTCTAATTACGAAATCTTACGAGTTAAAACCGTTGAACATAGTAAAGCGGCGATGAACAACTTTCAGTTTGACCTTTTCCTGCTCGACATTATGCTACCGGATGGAGATGGCTTTCAAATCTTTCACCATTTAAAAACTCTTCCTCAACACCTAGACAAACCAGTTCTATTCTTAACAGCTCGCGCTGGTGTAGACGATAAAGTTCTGGGTTTAAACTTAGGCGCAGATGACTATCTGACCAAACCAATCGATCCAAAAGAACTGAAAGCAAGGATTGATAATCGTATTGAAAAATACTCTGCACACTCAAAATCAAAGGCACTTGATTTTGGACCAATTCTACTGGATCAAGATCGTCAACTGGTTCAACTTCGAGATCAAAATGGGCAAGAAGATTTAAGTCTAACACCCATAGAGTTTAAAATTCTCAGTTTTTTATGCAAAAACGTAAATCAAACTTTTACCAGAGAACAAGTGATTCACAACGTTTGGGGAAATGCCATTCACATTCAACCACGAAATGTGGACACTCACATCACCTCAATACGTAAAAAGTTAAAACAACAAGGCGGTAGCATCGAAAGTGTTTACGGAAGTGGTTATCGATTTAACCCGAGTACTTTAGAGAAATACTCTGCTTAGAAAAATTAAAGAATTTAATCAATGTCTAAGGTATTTCAACTTCATTCCATTCCTTATAGCAAAAGCTTGGGAAAATTTTTTAAAAACGCTCGCAAACAAGTTGGTTTAACACAAACTCACCTTGCTGAATCTCTTGGATTAAAAAGTCCACAATTTGTTAGTAATGTTGAAAGAGGCATTTGCGCCTATACTTCTGAACAATTACAAGAAGTGATTTACCGATGCAACATTGACTCAGAGGAACTTATTCGTCATTTTATGGATGTCTATAAAATCTATATTGAAGAGCATATTTGAAAATAGCTTGGTGACACCTACTGGAGTCGAACCAGCGACCTCTACGATGTCAACGTAGCGCTCTAACCAACTGAGCTAAGGTGTCTTTCATTGAATGAAAACTATAGCTGCTACACCTATTAAAAAGCTACGCTTTACACCTCGCAGCGTGGCTATTTAAATTCCTAAACCTCGGTAAATGCCCTTCTTTAAATCATTTTATAAAGTGGTGATTTACTTTTTGCTCGTAAACTCGTTTAGAAAATTTTTCTGCCAAACAAGATAAAATTCCTCGGTATCAATATTTGGATGATAATTGGAAATTCGATCTAAGCTAGCTGCTTTACTACTGCAAAGATTCAAGCCTTGAAAGTCCTCAAGGGAATTACAAACGTTAATTGCCATCCCATGAGTGCTAATTCCCTCTTTGATTCGAAAGCCCATGCTCATAAGCTTGCCTTGTTCCGTAAAAACCCCTGGGCAAGCGTCTTTACGGAAAGCCTCAACAGAAAAGTCTGCAATGCTTTTCAAAACACTTTCTTCCATCTTAAAAATAAATTCTTTCACCCCTAAATTTAAATTTTTTAAATTTAAAATGGGATAAATCACCAACTGACCTGGATTGTGAAAAGTAACTAAACCACCTCTTTCCGTCTGAAATTTGGGGACTCCATCTGGCAAAAGAGTCGCTTTATCCTTCAAACTTCTTCCTAAAGTGAATAACGGAGGGTATTCAAAAGATAAAATTTGCCCAAAAGACTCTTCCTTCACTTCAGAAAAAATTAAGTCCATTTTTTCCATACTAGCTGGATAGAGGATTTCTTGTTGAATGGGATGGAATTTATAGTTGGACATAAGGCTTTTTAGCAATTGCTTGGGTTTTTGTCTATTTCAAAAATGGGTTTTCCTTCGATGGGCCTTGTGTCTTCAGCTTTGGTTTGTTTTTATTTTTTGTGGTCTTATTTCTTACTCCTCGGTTTTGATCTTCGAATGAGCCGGCCTCCTGAATCAAAAGAGTTTTTCTCAGACGGGTTCTTTCGCTTGCAGCTTTGGTCTTTTTTTTGAGGCTTTATTTCTTACTCCTCGGCTGAGTCCTTCGAGCGAACCGGTCTCCTGAATAAAAAGTATTTTCCTCAGACGCGTTTCCGGTCCGCAGCCTACGCTATCGCTTCGGCAGCTCCCCTCACGTCCATGTCACTCGTTTTGTCGCTTCCTGCGACAAAAAGGTCTGAGGAAAATACTTTTTATTCATACGACCTCTTTCTGATTTTTTCAGAGCTAAATCTCGTCGCTATTTTTTCTTCTGGTGCTGGCGCGGGGGTATGGACCTGCTTACGCCTAGGCTACAGCTGGCGATGGTTGTTGAAGTCGCTTCGCTCTTCAAGGTGCTTTTGTTTTTATAGGAGTGGACTGAATAGTGGCTAAGATCTAATGATATAAACCAAATAGTCTATTATGGAGGTGCACTAATCGTTTGATTGTAATCTCTATTTTTTAGGACATCGAGAGAACTCTTAGCCTTTGAAATCGAAGGTCTTAAGATATCCTGTTTTATGACCTTTCGAAAGCGATGGTTTCAGAAAAAATATTAGTAGAGATTTACCTTATCATTCTGTTCGAAACCGCCGCCCGAGTGAATGATTGCAACAGCGCCGTCTTTTCCGAAATAACTAACTACCTCTACCGTTCCTTTAGGTCTACCTGGGGCTCTCCCTATAAAAACTCCATTTTCAGGGTCGTATATTTCTTCTCCCTCACTGGAAATCCTTAGAATGTCACCAACCTGAATGCCGCTTAATCGCCCCGCATTTACATAGATACGATCCCCACGGATCAAGGCTATTCTTCCCTCCCAGGCAATTTTATCCATGGCTCTTAGAATTCCATTTTGTGTGCCATTGATTGCTTTGGAGATGGCAGCTCTAACCAAACTAGGGTTTTCTTCTAATCTGGCGCTGCCTACTTCTCTCTCGCCTGTAACTCGAATTGTACTTTCAACACTTGCCATTCTTACGTCATTAAAAATCTGACGATTGGTTTTCGTGGAGTAAACTCTGATTTGAACATTTGCCGTGACCCTTGCAGTGATCTTCCTGAAAAAACCAACTTCGTCACCAATCTTACTTGCCTTAAGATCTAGAACACTTCCCTCAATGATAGCAGAAATATCGTTGGGCCCTGCGACTTTAGAAATCGCTTCCATATCGTAGCCCATGTCTTTTTTGTACTGGCTTAAATCTTTACCAAGATCTGAAGGGGAAACAACCACCACTCTATTGCTGGAGATTAAACTGGCTATAAAAGCCGATCTAGCTGCCTCGGCAGTTCTTACAGATCGCCCTGATTGCACATCAAAAAAAGGTAAAACTAATATCCTTTTCCGTAAAGCTTCACCCGCTCTAGCGGCACTTGGGATGTATTTTGTTTCAACCCTAGCTTCATTTTGCCTGCGCTCTGTTATTCCGCAGGAGACTGATAAAAAACAACAAAGACTTAAAACAGCAAAGACAAGATTTCTCATGATATTATTTTATTGGAAATGCAACAAAGCACCAACAAGACCCTGGTCTAGTTTCCGCTTATATTTAACTGAATTCCATTTCCTTCACTCTCAATGCCAAAATTAAGGCCATCTAATTTTAGGCGAGATAAACTTTTCTTTAATTTCTCTAGATCTCCAGTAACATCCATCTCAAGTTCAAATTTACCAGCAGTCATTCTCCGCTCTTTTAAATTCTTAATTTGATAGCTAGTGATTTGAATTTTTCTTTTCAAAGCTTCAAATTGTGGATAGCTCAAATCACCCATTAAAATAAGAGGATAAGTACGAGTACCAAACTTTCCCTTTTCATAGGCTGCTTCAATTTGAGCGCTAAAATCTTTGATCAAATTTTCAAAGTTTTCAGCAGATGATATTAAAACTTCTTTTTTATAATCTCCAATTTTTGTATTCCAAGTTTCTTCCGTTAAGGCAATTTCTCTTTCACTTTCCACAAGGATTGCTTTTAACTCCACATGAACGCTAGAAATTTCAGAATGGATATCACTATTGGCCACTCGAATATTTCCTGAGATCACAAGCTCAACATTTAAATCTTTACCCATCTGAATTAAATCTTTTTTACGATGAGCTTCTGCTTTCAAATCGGAAGGTAAGAATAAAAAGCTACGATAATCTTCCGGTTGAAAATAATAAAAACCCTCTGACCAGATGGACTTAGACAACTTCTTTTCAAAGTTTCTAGATAAATTGAATAAAAACAGTTTCTCTGAAGACTTTTCAGAATCCCCCATCCACCATTTATAACTTTTAGCTTCTCGAACATCTAAATAACCAATTACAGGCAAAACTCTAACCTGCTTTAGTTGTTCATAGAGAAGGCCTTCCATAGATAAAATATCTCGTAAACTAATTCGGGAAACCTCAAACTCGATTTCTTGTCGATAAGAACCATTTCTATCTCTCTTAAGATCTCCAGGGTTCACATAGGGAATAAATTTGGCAAAATTTCTTTGAATAACACGATCAATTTCTCTGCGTTTTTTAGCGTATGCTTCTTCACCCATTAAGTCCATGACTAGCTGAGATCCAAGCTCACCAATCAATTGCCTTTGAATATCAGCTTTTGCCTTGAAAGCACTACTCTGCTTGCTCGTGCCTTCTAAAACAATTTTTTCGCGGGTATCTAGCTCTGCCACAGCAAAACTAAGACCAGCAAATAGAGTCGTGATTATCTGAACTACTGTAAACTTATAAAATCTGTTCTTCCACATAACTTATATATATCCTCGAAAAAGTCATTGCTGATCTTAACACCAATACCCACGGCATCCAAATAAACCTCTTTTTTAAGGTCTGGAATGCCTACTTGAAAGCCAACTGTGGTTTCACCACTATGGCTCTCAATGAGTGTTTTTAAAGCATCCATCTTGTCTAGCATTTCCAAGTCCATTCGAAATAATAATTTTTTCGATGACTTTAGTTTATCATCAAAAGCCTCTAGCTTTTCCACCAATATTTTTTCTCCACGATCGTCACGCTCAAAAGTACCAGTTACTAACACAGGCTTTTCTAATTTTAATGTTTCTTCCACTTTCGCAAACACATCTGGGAAAATTATTAACTCTAAATTTGCCGTCAGATCCTCTAAGACCCCAAAGGCCATACGAGTCCCTTTTTTAGTGATGAATTCTCGGTAACCGGCTACTAATCCACCAAAAACAACTTTTTGCTTTTTTTCAATTTGCTCCACCATGCTAATTGGCCCGGTAACAAAGGGCTTTAAAATACCTTCGTACCCGTTGAGTGGATGATCACTTAAAAAGAAGCCTAAAACTTCTTTTTCACCAGCCAAGCGCTGCGTTTTAGTCCAATCCTCAACCTCTGGCAATTGAACATCTTCCCCTTGATCAGGGGCCATATCAAATAGATTGGTTTGCCCAATCTCACGTTCTTTTCGTTTAGAATCAGCCCTTTCAACAAAACGGTTGTAACCAGCAGTTAGCTGCGATCTTGTAGCTCCAAAATCATCCAAGGCCCCGGCCTTAATTAAGCATTCTATCACCTTTTTGTTTACTCTTCGCAAATCGATCGAATCAAAGAAGTCTTCTAGGCTATCAAATTTTTTCTCCTCCTTAGCCTCCCTTGCTTCGATGATAGCTTCAACAGCAGAGTCTCCCACTCCTTTAATAGCACCAAGACCAAAAAAGATTGTATCATCATTTACATTAAACTTTCGCAAAGAATAATTAACATGTGGTGCTCTTACCTCTATAGAGTGATCTCTAGCATCCTTCACATACTGAACAACTTTATCCGTATTACTCATCTCTGTAGATAAAGTGGCAGCAAAAAACTCAACCGGAAAATATCTTTTCAGCCAAGCGGTTTGTGCTGTAATCACACAATAAGCAGCGGCATGGGATTTATTGAAACCATACTGCGCAAACTGCGCCATTTGCTCAAAAAGTTCTTCGGCTTTTTTTTCATCAAAACCATTTTCTCTAGCACCAGCTAAAAACCTAGTTTTTTGCTTGGCCATTTCCTCAGGCTTTTTCTTACCCATTGCTCGACGTAGCATATCTGCTTCACCAAGTGAGTAGTTTGCAATTTTCGCAGCAATTAACTGCACATGCTCCTGGTATACAATAATCCCATAGGTTTCAGATAATATTGGTTCCAGCTCTTCAAATAAATAGGTAATTTTAATTTTACCATGTTTACGACCATTATATTCATCTAAGAACTGCATCGGACCAGGTCGATACAATGAAGTAATGGCCGTAATGTCAGCGAAAGAATTAGGAAGAGATTTTTTAATAAACTCAGTAATCCCTCCACCCTCAAACTGGAAAACCCCTGGAGTATCACCGGCACACATCACCTCATATATACCAGGGTCTTTCAAAGAGATATCACTAGGGCTAAATACCTTGCCACGGTTTTGTTTTACCAAGCGAAGTGCGTCGTAAATTAAAGTCAGGGTTTTTAGTCCTAGGAAGTCAAACTTAATCAAACCAATGGACTCGGAACTTCCCATATCGTATTGAACGACGTTTTCATCCGCAGCCCCCTTATAAAGGCCAGCGTATTCCACCAATGGCTTATCAGAAATGATTACACCCGCGGCATGAATGGAAGCGTGTCGGGTTAATCCTTCCACTTTTAGAGCTAGTTCCATGAGAGTATTAATTTTAGGGTCCATCTCCATTGCTTCACGAAGCCTTGGCTCTTCTTCAATAGCCTCCCCTAACTTAATCCCTAATTTGTCAGGAATTAATTTTGCAACCACATCCACTTCGGCAAATGTCATACCTAGTACTCGGCCAACATCTCTAACCGCAGCTCTGGCTTGTAATTTTCCAAAGGTAATGATCTGGGATACGGACTCGACTCCATATTTTTCAGTCACATAACGAATCACCTCTTGGCGACGCTCTTGACAGAAATCGATATCAAAGTCAGGCATGGAAATACGTTCTGGATTCAAGAAACGCTCAAAAATAAGCCCGTTAGGTATAGGATCCAAATCTGTAATTTTTAAAGCGTAAGCAACCAAACTACCTGCACCAGAACCCCGACCAGGTCCCACTGGAATATCATGCTTCTTTGCCCATTGAATGAAATCTTTTACAATTAAAAAGTAATCATTAAAGCCCATACCGTCAATGATACCTAATTCGAAATCCATTCTTTCAAAATAAACCAATTTCTTATCTTCAGGAACAGCCTCATCACGAGCCGCCGCCTCAACAAAACGCTCCTCCAAGCCGAGCAAACTATCTTTTCGAATCTGTTCTTTCATACTTATACCACCATCCGTAGGAAACTGCGGAAGGTGATAAATTCTTTTACCGTCATCGTCTTCAAGCTTAAAGTGAATGTCGATTTGTTCAGTGATCTTCAACGTATTTTCAATCGCTTCTGGCACGTCAGAAAATAAAGCGGCCATCTCATCAGGGCTTTTGAAATAAAACTGATCCGAGCCTAAACGCTGTCTTGATTCGTCCTGCAAGGTTTTATTGGTACCTAC
>JAYZXX010000061.1:0-6346 GCA_036140815.1 Bdellovibrionota bacterium
TGTTTATTATTATTTATCTTTTTTTTGCAAACTGTTTTTTTTGATTGCGGCTAGAATTGTTGCAAACATTCTAAGTCATTAGGGAATGACCTATTAAAAAACCGGACATATGTCGAAAAGGTGGCAGCCACCCTTTTGACATAAAGCTTGAAATCCAGACTTATTATTTTCTTATTCCAATCACATTGATAAAGGTGAGATTGTAATGGGGTAGTTCCAGAATTTGGCCACCAGAATCGAAGGGGGCTTCTTCGGCATTACTGTAATGAACAAAGCATTGATTGAATTGTTCTCTACAGCTATCGAGAATCTTTTTTTCGTTTGATCATTAGTTCCAAACTAATAATTATTTAAAATAGGTTTTGACGGAGATCTCGAGAACTTAGTTTAAATTTACTCGTAACTAAAGGGACCAGTTTATTTTAGGCAGAAGATCTAGAAGAGTAAAAACAAAGCAAACCTTTGTCTGGAAAACTAAGGCAAAGGTACTAAGACTTTCAATTAGTTTCGGTAAAAACTGTCTATATTCTTTTCTTTGCCATCAAGAATTTACCTAGTATCCCGATAAAACAATATAGCCAAGGAGCGGCGAAATTTAGCGACACTAGGATGGTGGAATCAAGGAAGAGGTGTCGTGTGAACATTTTTATTTCAACCATAAGCTTTTTAGCGGTAATTATTTTTAGTTACCAGGACGTGTATGCCGATGCGAGCATATTTTTTGTAAAGAAAAGCCTTAAAATGGAAAATGATGAGCAAGCCAAGCATGATTATTATTTAAATGCGGGGCAAGCTGATGGTTTAAAGCGAGGAATGATTGTAAAGGTCTATCGTAAAATTCCATTTCAAGATACGGGAATCGTAAAGCTCAATGAAGAACTACAAGTCAATGTCATGGAATTAAAGCTAATTCATGTTCAAGATAAACTCAGTGTTGGAAGAGTTTTTAAAAGTCTTATTGGCAAAGATTCTCCAGTATTAGACTACTCAGCTATTATGATTGGTGATCAAGTCAGTATTGCCAGTAAAAGATGGCCCAAAAAAGGTGAATCGAAAGTTTCTATGAAACGCAAAACAAAGCCTAAGCCAAATAAAGAAGTTGCCGTAACGGAGAAGAGTTTTGCCTCGAAAGCTCCCAGGAAGATGGAAAGTAAGATCGAACAAGAATCTAAACAAGAAAAAGAGATAGAAAAAGACCAACGGGCTCAGAAAGAAGTACCTATTAGTGGTGAGTTTCAATCAGGTGCAACATTATAGAATTAAATTATTCGGTCAAAGAAATCTTTGCCAGAATATATTCACACCCAGACTATAAGTCTGGGTTTCCTTATTTGTTAAGACTTGTTAAAGAAAGTCACAAAATGCCCTTGGTAAAGCCAATGGTTTTTCTATCCCCACTTATTCAAAATGAATGTCTTTGAACTGAGTCTATTCTAGCTCTACAAATGTCCAGTTTTCTATCTTAGTTCATCAAGGGTGTTTCAAAATTAGAAGGTCTAGTTAAATAGGCGACTAAAATGACCGAATAGATAAGTGATTAGGAGACTTAGGTGATGTTGAAGAAGAACAAGCTGAAAATGAATTTAAAGACCACGTCAATTAAGAAGCGTTTATTAGGCTCGTTAATTACAACTGCAGCGGCAATCGTATTTTTAGGCTGTGCAGGTGTTTTTGCATTGATAAAAACCAAATCTGTTGTGAAATCTTCCAGTGAAGTAACTTCGGAAACTATGATGGCATTCTTTGAAACCCAGAGTGAATTGGATGAAATTCTAGGGCTCTATGAGGCCTTAGTGCTTTCAGAAGGAGCCAACGGTCTCCAGACCGTGAAAGAGTTAAATGAGGTTAAAGCAAAGTTTAAAGATACTTTGGAAACTTTTAAAGAGGAAGTAAAAGATAAAAAATGGTTAGTAAGTGAAGTTAACAATTTTGAAGCCGCCTTTGCGAAGCTAGATGACGTGGGTAAAGCCATGGCTTTAGACTTTATTCGAGGAAACAAAGATGAAGCTATGAAGAAGCAGATTGAGTTGGAAGCTTCAAAAAAAGATTTGTTTGCAAAGGGGCAAGAAACTTTGCAAAAAATCTCGGATTTCAGTGTTGCTGCTACGGATGAAACTATCCAGTTTAATATCAAGCTTTTCCTATTTGTTGGTTTAGGCTTCCTGTTGGCAAATATGTTGTTAGCTTTTAACTCCATACGAAAAATCAATTCTGATTTATTCGATTTTGAAGCAAAGCTAGGATCTGCTATCGAAAAGAATACGGAGGCAATTACAACCTTAGACTCTTCTGCAAGCCAGCTGTCTAGCTCCGCGACGGAGCAAAGTGCTTCCCTTCAAGAATCAATTGCAGCAATGCACCAAATTAATCGAATGCTTGAAAAAACCAATACTAGTGTGGGTGAGTGTCAATCGGTAATGACCGACTCTGATCGTTTAAGTCAAGAAGGGGAAACTAGTATCCGTGGAATGAATGATGCTATTGGTGAATTAGAAAAGAGTGAACAAGACTTAAATAACTTTCTTGAAATTTTTGGACAAATTAAGGCAAAGACAGAAGTAATTAATGACATTGTTTTTAAAACCCAATTGTTATCTTTTAATGCCTCAATTGAGGCTGCAAGAGCTGGTCAACATGGCCGTGGCTTTGCTGTTGTTGCAGAAGAGGTTGGGCAACTTGCAGAAGTGAGCGGGAAGGCTTCTGGTGAAATCGCTAGTCTGTTGAATCAGTCCGACTCGACAGTGAATTATTTGGCTTCTAGTTTAAACGAGAGGATTAGCTTGGGGAAAGATGCCGGCGTAGATATTTTGGATAAATTTGCAAATATCCAAAGTAATATAAAAATCTTGAGCGAGCAGATGCAAGAAATTAGTGAAGCAAGTAATGAACAATTAGCAGGGACTCAAGAAATTTCAAAAGCCTTTGGACACTTAGAGCAAGCTACTCAAGAAAACAGTTCTTGTGCCATTGAAATATCTAGTATGGCTTCAAATGGTAAGGGAGTAAATTCAAATCTCCAGGATTTGCTTGGAGGAGTAAGAGAGCTATTAGGTATAAGCAAGAAGAAAAAAAGCTCGGCTGCTGTTGCAAGGCCGAGCTTTAAAAAGTCATCAAAATCGAGAGCAGCTTAATTTACTGTTACGATTTGTAAATCTCCGGCTTCAGCTTTCTTTGCATCATCAATGAATGCAACTCCAGAAGCATTGGATTTTACCCAAGCAATAACGGCAGCGGAATCTGCTTGTTTTTCAGGGGCAACACCGGCACCTGAAAGTGCTTTTTCTAACCAAGCTCCTTCAAATACTTTTACATTGTTTTCAGTGATTTCTTTGAAGAAGGCGTCTGCAACAGGGCCCGAACCAATGTAAGCAAGTGTTACATTTTTTCCACCAGGAGTTTTATCAGTAGCTCCATTGAAAATGGCCTTTGCCTGTGCCTTTGTTAGAGTTGTTAAGCCTAAGCCTTTATTAGCAACAAGAGCGTAACCGGCGAAAGCAAAATTTGATACTAGACAGAAAATTAATCCTAATACATATTTCATCATTTTCTCCTTATAGTCTCCAGAAATAACTCATAGAGACTCTGTACTCTCCATAGTTTTCTGCTGAACCGTCTACGATTCCGTTAGAGTTTGTATCAACTTCTTGTAAATGCTGACTGTAATCTAGTTTTAGAGCTAGGTTGAAATCAGGGCGATATACAGCACCAACAGTCATTTTTGTGAAAGCTCCGTTATTAGATAAACCAGCTTCTTTGTCTCCACCGTCGTCTTTACTAAAAGGAATTTCTTCATTTTTGAAGTAGTCATACTGAAAGTATGGAGTAAGAGTTGCGTCACCTAAAGCTACATCATATCCCACACGCATATAGTATGTTTCTACGTCGTAATCAGCAGCAGCGATTGGTGTAGAGTTACAACCCGCACGATTTTTACGAAAATCGTCTAAGCTAGTATAAGCACAGTAAGTAGTGGTGTTACGAGTTCCTTCGTGTGGACTAACATATCCGGCCAATTGAACGGTGATGTTGTCGCCACGGTACTGACCATAGATTCCAGTTACAGAATACTTTTCTTCTGTCATATGTTGAGTAGATCCACCAGTTCCATCTGGACTTGAGATGTATCCACCAGTTGTATAGAAACTAGTTCCAACTTTCCATTTCGTACCACTTTCCCAGCGGATGTCGGCACCAATTGGATTATTTTTACCAGCCTTGTCATCATTTCCAGTAGTCAAAGACCAACGAACGCTAGAGTCACCAGTGTTTACTTTACCATGTAACATAAAATTTGTTTCACGAGTTAAAAGTTGGTGATCAGAATCAAACAATTCAGGCGGCTCAATACCGATATAAGTAGGTACGGCATCTAAGATCTCATTATATAAACCAAAAGGACGATACATTTTACCGAAACGAACTGCAAAAGCATCAGACTTGGAATAATCGATCCAGGCATTGTTTACGCTAGTGTTACCACCACCGCCACCAGTAACATTTAAAAATGCTTTGGTGTTGTCTTTTGAACTTTGAACGATCACGTTGATATTTGGTACGTCAAATTCTCCGGCGTTTTCTGTTTTTGTTGTTGAGTTTGGAGATGGTGAATCATCCACATTTTCATAATAAGCATCGATGTAACCATAAAAGCTGGTTTTCATTTGGCCTGCCTGTGCACTTACTGCGAATAGGGCCAATGAACTAAGTAGTAAGTACTTTTTCATTTGCAATTCTCCTCAATAAAATTGTTGTGCAATTATTGTTATTAGGAGAATCAACAATGGCAATAGCTTTTAGGCTTAAGCTAAAAAATTGGCCTTTTTTAGTTTATGAAGCGGGCATGTTTTTATTTAAGCTTAACAAAACTCAACCATTTTACTGTGTCTAGCGGTATCTTGTTTTATCGAAAAACTAGTTTCCTAGCCATTTGGCTTCAGTTCTTAAGCGAGTCATCATGTTTTGTAAAGTTCGTTCATAAACTACTTCTTTAGGATCAAAAACAGGGACCCAACGTAAGTCTTCTGACTCCTCACTTACTTCGTAGTCTTTTGTTCCGGCGATCAGTAAAAAGCTAATATCGTAGTGATAGTGCTCTGGCTCTTCTTTTCTGGCAGGGATTTTATGAATATCGATTGAGAAAATTTCCTCACTCAATGCCTTCACATCCATGATGCCAGACTCTTCTTGGGCTTCCCTTAATGCGACATTTAAAGTGTTTGGATCTCCATCACTGTGTCCACCTAGTTGTAGCCATTTTCCAAGTTTTTTATGATGAGTAATTAAGACTTCATCTTTTTCAGGAGACAAAAGAAGGCAAGAGCCTGTGATATGTCCAGCAAGGTTACTGCGCTTAAAGCAGTCTTCTGTAGACTCAATAAATTCAACCAGGCGATCAATTTCACTGCTTTCTTCGGGGTAGGAATTTCTATAAGTTTCTACTTTGTCTAAAAGCCATTTTCGCTGCATGAATTCTCCTAATTTTCTTGGATGCATTATTTTAATCCCCTCTTGCTTCTTGCCAAGGAGAAAATACTGAGGAGCTTAGCGAATTTTACAGCAAAGTTCTGCTAAATCACTAAAATTACCAGCCTTTACTAAGACTAAAGAATTTACTTATGCCTTAATCCTAGTTTGATCTTGCGTAGCTCTGTGGCAAAATGGGCTTCTTGAGAAGAGCCCATTCAATTTGCTTGAAAATAAAGGATATTGATCAATGAGTACATATTTTGAAGTGAAACTTCACCAAGTCCCAAAACACCTAGAAGATGAAATCTCTGGGCATTGTTTTTCATTTGATGCTACCGGTGTGATGGAAAGCATGAACTTTCATCAAATGCGAGATGACTACGCACCCACTGAAATTGAACAAGAGCTAAAAAGCTTGGTGGCTTATTTTAATGAAAAGCCAAAGGACGAGTTTTTTAAAATCTTTGCAGATAAATTTACAGAGATAGAGATTGAAATTGCAGAGCAAGAAAATAAGGATTGGATGGAAGAGTGGAAAAAGGATTTTAAAGCCTTTCCATTGGCTGAAGATTATTGGGTCGTTCCGTCATGGCTAGAAGCCCCAGCTGAAGCAAAAAAGTCCTTAAGAATTGATCCAGGAATGGCCTTCGGCACAGGAACACATGATACAACACAGTTAGCCAGTAAGTTAATTTTAAATACTCTAAAGCCGATCAAAGAAGAAATTAACACAGGATTAGATGTTGGCACTGGAACTGGCATTTTAGCCATGTTGATGGCTAGAGAGCTAAACTGTAAAATGACTTGCACTGAAATTGACGATGACGCAAGAGTAGTGGCACGAGAAAACTTTGCCATTAACGAATTTAGTGAAATTGCT
>JAYZXX010000062.1:0-27902 GCA_036140815.1 Bdellovibrionota bacterium
TTTTTTGAGTCTGGGCAAAATTATTTTACCTGCAGAGCTTTACCAAATTGAACAAGTTCAAATGCTTTTAGCAAGAATTCCTTTGCTTGTTGCTGATACCAGCATTTTATTGGTGTTATTGCATTGGTTTAAAGAAGATCGAAAGAAGGTGCTTTGGTTTTATTGGGCATCACCAATTTTAATCTACATTAGCTATGTTCACGGGCAGTTGGATGTCTTACCAACAGCATTTTTATTTCTATCACTTTTCGCAATATTTCGAGGAAAATATTTTTGGACAGGTTTATTTTTAGGAGCAGGAATTGCCAGTAAATTTCATTTGGTAATTGCGCTTCCGTTTATTGTAGCCTTTATCGTAAAGAATGTGATTCGACAGACGGCGATTGTAAAGAAATTGGCAAGGTTCTTTTCCGGATTAACTATACCACTGCTTTTATTTGTTCTTCCTTTCCTAAGAAGCGAAGGTTATCAAAATTTTGTAATTGGTACCGGTGAAACAAAAAAGTTGTTTCAATTGAGCTTTCCGTTCAGTGAAGATTTATTTTTCTTAATTGCTCCTGCTGCCCTGTTTCTATTGTTTTTGAGATTTGTGTCCAGCTATCGTGTAAATCGTAATTTATTACTGTTGAGTTTAACTTTAGTATACAGTTCCTTGGTGGTCTTAGTGCCACCAATGCCAGGCTGGTATTTTTGGTCTATTCCATTGTTAATCTATTTCTTTATCATCCAAGATGAAGTGCGCAGTGGAATCTATTGGTCATTGAGTGCTCTTTTTGTAGTGTATTACTTTGGTGTGGACTACTGTCAGGAATTGGTCTCTTATCAATTTTTCGAAGTTGTTGATTTAAAGAGCCTATTGTTCACAGCATTGCAGTCCACTTTTGTGATCATTATTTACTGGTTATATAAGTTGGGAGTAAAAAAGAATAGTTTCTTTAGTCACCGCAGAAAACCTTTGCTCATCGGAGTAGGGGGAGATTCTGGAGCTGGAAAAGATACATTTGTTGAAAATCTAACTTGTGTGCTTGGACAAAATAATTGGGTGCAAAACAATGGGGATGACTATCATCGTTGGGAAAGAGGTCATATTGAGTGGAGTAAGAAAACTCACTTAGATCCTCAGGCGAACCATATGTACCTACCTGTTGTGCATATTGAAAAATTGAAGAAAGGTCAAAAAATTAAGAAAACCACCTACGATCATGGAACTGGTAAGTTTACTGATCCCATACCGTTGGTGCCAAAGCCTTTTGTTTTGTTCGTAGGGCTTCACCCATTTTACATTCGTAGATTACGACAGTTGATCGATCTAAAAATTTATGTTGGGCCTGATGAAAAACTTCGTAAATATTGGAAAATCCAAAGGGATCGAGCCAAGCGCGGATATACAAAGGATCAGGTATTAGAGCAAATCGCTAAAAGGCAGAAAGACTCTGAAAACTACATTTGGCCGCAAAGAGATTTTGCCGATTGGGTTGTTAGTTATTCTGCGATTAATAAAATTAATGAGAGCTTCGAAATTGAAGGTGATTTACAACTTAAGGTTACCCATAGTATCAGCAATGATGTTCACGTTGAGGAGCTGATTGCTGCTCTTAAGATGTTTTCTAATATGAATGTTGAATGGAGTTTCGCAGAAGATCTTTCCTCTCAAAGGGTAAGTTTTTGGGGGGAATTAGGCAAACAAGATATCATTGATATTGCTGAAATTACTTATAAAGATATATACGAATACATCGGTCATGATGAAATTGATTTTAAAGATAACTTAGAGGGCGTAAGCCAGTTGCTGTTTCTTGCAATTTTAAAATCTAAGTTTAATGAAATGAATGGAGAATAAAATGTCAAAATTTTTAGTTACTGGGGGGATCGGTTTTTTAGGAACCAATCTATGTTTTCGCCTGATGAAGGAGGGGCATAAAGTTGTCGCTATGGATAACTTTTTCACTGGTATGCATCAGAATTTAGAGGCATTAAGGAAAGAAGACAAGTTCGAGTTTATCGAACATGATATCACTGAAAAGCTTCCATTAGATCAATTACAAGATGTAGATGGAATTTTTAACCTAGCCTGCCCAGCCAGTCCTCCGCATTATCAGAAGGACCCTTTGTACACAACTAAGGTTTCCGTATATGGTATTTTTCATGTTTTGGACCTGGCAAATCAAAATAAGATCCCTGTATTTCACACGAGTACAAGCGAGGTTTACGGAGACCCTCTGGAGCACCCTCAGCAGGAGTCTTATCGTGGAAATGTGAATCCCATAGGGATTCGGGCTTGTTATGATGAAGGTAAAAGGATGGCTGAAAGCATTTTATTTGATCATCATAGACAAACGGGTTTAGGAATTCGTGTAGTTCGTATTTTTAATACTTATGGACCTTTTATGGATCCAAGAGATGGTCGAGTGGTTTCTAATTTTATTGTCCAAGCAATTAATAACCAAGACATGACGATTTATGGGGATGGCTCTCAAACAAGATCATTTTGTTATGTGGATGACTTGATTGAAGGCTTTGTGCGTTTTTATTTTTCAGATCCTAAAAATACTGGACCAGTTAATATGGGGAATCCATCAGAGTTTACGGTGAAAGAATTAGCAGATAAAGTAACTGAGATCACTGCCTATGATGGCAAGGTGACCTATATGGATTTACCAAAAGATGATCCTGTTAAGAGGAGACCAAATATTTCTTTAGCAAAGGAATTGTTTGATTGGGAGCCAAAGGTAGCATTAGAGGAAGGTCTTAAAAAGAGTATTCCTTATTTTGAAAGTTTTAAGAATTAGATTTTTTTAAGAATATAAAAGAAAGGTGTAAAATGAAAGTTTGTGTAATTGGAACAGGTTATGTTGGTTTAGTCTCTGGAACGGGTTTTGCCGAAATGGGAAACGACGTTATTTGTGTAGACGTAGACGAAAAGAAAATCAGTAATTTAAAGGAAGGAATATTGCCAATTTATGAGCCTGGCTTAGAAGAGCTGGTGATTAGAAATCATAAGGCAGGTCGTTTAAATTTTACCACTGACTTTGCCGATGCTGTTAAAGCTTCCGAGATTCTTTTTATTGCCGTCGGAACTCCTAGTGATGAAGATGGTAGAGCGGATCTAAAATACGTAGAAAAAGTAGCTGAGGACATTGGTAAAAATATTAATGGTTACAAAATCGTAATTACAAAATCTACAGTTCCAGTTGGGACGGGAGAGATTGTTCGTAAAAAAGTGCAAGATCAGCTAAGTGTTCGCTCTGAAAATATAGAATTTGATGTTGTATCAAATCCTGAGTTTTTGAAAGAAGGTGCTGCGGTAGAAGATTTTATGCGTCCTGATCGTATTGTAGTTGGTGTTGAGAGTGAAAAGGCAGAAGAAAAAATGAAGCAGTTGTATGCTCCATTTGTTAGAAATGGTCACCCAATCTATTTTATGGACATTTATTCTTCGGAAATGACGAAGTATGCAGCCAATGCCATGTTAGCCACTAAAATCTCTTTCATGAATGAATTGTCGCAACTTTGTGAAAAGGTTGGAGCTGATGTAGAAAAAGTTCGCAAAGGCATGGGCTCTGATCCTCGCATTGGATTTCATTTTATTTACCCAGGTTTGGGGTATGGCGGTAGCTGTTTTCCTAAAGATGTTAAAGCCATTGTTCGTACGGGTAGGGAAAATGACATTCCTATGAAAATTTTAAATGCAGTGGAAGATGTAAACCAAGAGCAGCGAGCTTGGTTCACAGAGAAAATCATTAAACATTGTGGTAAAGATTTATCGGGTAAAACCTTTGCTATGTGGGGACTTGCATTTAAGCCTGGTACCGATGATATGCGTGAAGCTCCCAGCTCTTACATCATAAAGGAACTATGTAGTCGTGGAGCGAAGGTAGTTGCCTACGATCCTGTGGCTACAGAGACAGCTATGATTGAAAATGAAGGAGTACAAGGTATCACTTATAAAGATAAATCTTTTGATGTACTTGAAGGTGCAGACGCTTTGATTTTAGTTACTGAGTGGCGCGAGTTTAGGGAGCCTGATTTTGATAAGATGGCCTCTATGATGAAGTCAAAGTTGATTTTTGATGGTAGAAATCAATATGATCCAAAGGCAATGAAGGACTTAGGCTTTGAATACTTCAGTGTAGGAAGATAAGCAAAAATTGATTTTTGTTTTAAAAGGGGAGACAGTTGAATCTGTTTCCCTTTTTTATGTGGTTTGCTGTTCTTTTTATTAGAAAAAAGACTTTCAAGTTTTTATTTTTGAAAAGCTTGTTTCTCCTTTTAATTGCCAAATGTTTTCTCTAGTTTGGAGTTTGTTATCTTAGAAGCTATTCAAGTATTTATAGATTTAGAATGAAGGTAGTTCCTGCAAGGATCTAAGTTTCTTCTAAGTAGTTATGTAGGCTCACTTTTATTAAAAATAAAAAGCTCGGCTTAAATGAGACTGCACTCGGTAAGACTATAAATAAACAATTATAATAAGTGATTACAGTATGATAGCTGTTTGACATTCCTCAATTATTTATCAGTGTTTCAGACTGATACTCTAGTGATTTTAATGACTTAGAATCCTCTAAGGGGGTTGGAGGTGGAATATATATTGCAATTTAAAATGCTAGGGAGAGATTATGACTAAAATCATTTTGAAGCTAGTAATTGTGTTTGCTTTTTCCGGCCTAGCTCAGGCAGGAAATATCGCTAGAAGAACAATCGATACAGGAGAGTATGGTAAGGTAAAAGTCGATATTAGTTTTTGTGATAGATATGCTGGAGATATGTTATTGGCAACCTATGTGAAAGCAATTAAAGAACTTGAAACTGAAAATCAACTTTCTAAATATGGTATAGAAGACCACTTGTTTTTTAAATCGGACCCGAAGAAGGAAGTGTTAACTCATTTTAGTGATTGTTTAGAAAGGTCAAACAGTAGTGTTCAGACTGTAGAAGAGGCTAAAAAGAAACTCCTAGAGATGGATGGAAAGCTTTTAAAGCGGATGGCAATGCTTCAGCGTCAAGTAATTGAAAGTGATCGAGCAGTGATTCGTCCTTTAGTCGAAAATAGAAATTTGAAGATGATCCAAGCAATTGATAAAGCGAATGATGAAAAAACTTACCGAACCGTCTTACAGACGGATACCAATGAGAAAGGAGAGCTATTTGTTCAGCTTTGTGTAAATGCCATTAGCTTTTTGGGGCAGTATTCTAAAACAGATCGAAAATGTAGCCACCCAATTATCGATGCAAAGGAAGCTCAGGATGCGAAAGAATTAAATGCATTATCCAATTACGTGCCATTGAACTATAGGGAAATGCCAGATGTGAGTCCTGCGGACTTAATAGCGGAAGTTAAACGCAGTCGTTTAGCCTATCTTTGTTCGGAAAATCAGCTGCAGTTAAGTAGAAAGGAAGCTCTTGCAGCTGGCAACGAGAGGGTTTTAAAAGTATTAGACAATATTACGATTTGCCCTGAAAACAAGTCAGGGACTAGAAAATCCAAGGCTATTAACTAAGAATTTTTTAAAGAGTTTAGTACGGTATCTAACGAGTCTTGCCAATGCGGAAGACTCTTTTTAATTTGACTCTCGGCTTTTGATAAATCAAAAACATTAGCCACAGGTCTTTTCGCAGGGGTTGGATATTCAGAGCTTGGAATTCCATGAACTGGAATGTTTTTGCATAAACCTAGGTTTGCGCCTTTTCCGATAATACTTCTCGCAAATTCAGCCCAGTTACAGGGACCATTGTTACTTAAATTATAGGTACCGTAACTACTACTATTATCACTAAATATCTCAAAAGAGTATTGTGCTAGGGCTCCGGCAAAAGTCGGTAAGCCAGTTTGATCCTTGACTACATTTAGACTATCTTTTTCATTTGCCAAGCGAAGCATGGTTTTTACAAAGTTGTTGCCGTATTGTGAAAATACCCAGCTAGTTCTAAAAATAAAATACTTTGTAAGGATTTTTTGAATGTTTAGTTCGCCTTCTAGTTTAGATTTTCCGTAATAGTTTACAGGTTTGCAAGGGTGGTTTTCTTTGATTCTTAAATTAATATCAGTTTCATCGCAAACATAGTCAGTAGAGTAGTGCACCAAGGTGGAATTTTTTTCTTTGGCAATCATTGCAAGTTTAAGTGGAAATTCAGCATTTAGTAAATCGGCACTTTCCTTGTTTGTTTCTGCATTGTCCACAGCTGTGAATGCCATACAATTTACAATTGTATCAAATTCTAATGCTTTTAGTTTCTGCTGCCAATCAGAACTAAAAAGATCGAGATCTTCTTTTCCTAAGGAAATGAAATCAATGTCTTGGTTTTGGAAATAATCCCTAAAAGATGAAGCAAGTTGTCCTGATTTTCCCAAAACTAAGTATTTCATTTTAAACCTTTAATTTTTCAATTCCATTTAAGCAAACGTACTGCTCTTTATTTTGCTTTTCTCTCATCATTGCACGATTGGTTAAAACACTTTGCGAATCTTTTTCGTAAATGTGCTTTCCTAGATGGAATGTGATAGCTGCATTTCGAGCGCTCTTTATAGTTATACCAAAATTCTTTAGACGCCAAGTGAGATCATTATCTTCACCGATGGTAGGTAGAACATAATCTTCGTCGAAACCATTAATTTTTAAGAGGTCCTCTTTAAAAATTGAAAAATTACAGCCAATAATATCTCGCATTTTTCTAGGAGGCATGAGCTTTCCAAGGGCTCCATCTGGATCGATAAAAATTCCTTCCTCGTAGTAATCTGTCTTAGCTTTCTGCAAGTGCGTGAGTATTTGTCCCAAATAACTCTCTTCAATTTGCTTTATGCTTAATTTTTGTTGGAGTAATGGTTCTATAAAGTAATCCCCCAACATGACTCTTCGACCACATAAAACCCTGCCTTTTTCAGATAGCTTTGCATGCATTTCAACAAAACGAGAGTGGGGAAGGCAGTCCCCATCATTGAAAATAAAAACATCTCCAGTTCCTTGTTTCACTGCGTTATTTAAACACATGCATTTGCGAAAACCTCTATCTTCGTTTTGAAGTAAAATTAAATTGAAGTCATCGGAATATTTTTCAACCAATTCATTCAATTCGGGTTCGATATTGTCGTTGGTAATAATGACTTCGTGAGGTTTTAGGCTTTGGTTTTTTAGGTTATTGAGACAAGCATCGATGATCTCATATTGTTTGTAAGTAGATAAAACCAAGCTCATTTTTGGGTATTTTTTTTCGTTCATAAATTGGTTTTAAATAGCTTTTTGAATAGAGACAAGGCAATCGGTAAAGCATCTCGAAAAAGGTTAAAAAACGCCTGCGATAGCAGCATTAGTGCTTACGCAAATTGGTGTAGAAACTTAAATTACTGGAATGATTTCAGGCAATATGTTAGTTTTCAAAGGTATTTACGAGGTTTTTTATGAAAGGCATAATATTAGCTGGAGGAAGTGGCACCAGGTTATTTCCAAGCACCAAAGCTGTTTCCAAACAGATCCTTCCTGTTTACGACAAGCCAATGATCTATTATCCGTTGTCGACATTGATGCTTGCGGGGATTCGTGAAATATTAATTATTTCAACGCCTAGAGATATTGTGTTTTTTAAAGACATGTTTGGCTCAGGAGAGCAACTGGGTATTGAGTTGAGTTATGAAACTCAAGAAAGTCCAGATGGGATCGCTCAAGCTTTTTTAATTGGTGAGAAGTTTATTGGCAATGATTCCGTCGCTTTGGTTTTAGGAGATAATCTTTTTTACGGCATGGGTTTAACCGGCATTCTTAAAGAGCAAGCGAAGCTAGACAAGGGTGCTACAGTTTTTGGTTATTATGTTGATGACCCAGAAAGATATGGTGTTGCAGAAATTGCGGAAAACGGTAAGGTTCTTAGTATCGAAGAGAAGCCTCTGAAACCAAAGTCTAACTTTGCGGTCACTGGAATGTATTTTTACGATAACAAAGTGGTGGAAATCGCTAAGACTTTAAAGCCTTCGGCTCGTGGAGAGTTAGAAATTACAGCAGTAAACAATGCTTATCTTGAACAAGGTCAGCTAAATATGGTTCAACTTGGACGAGGCTTTGCCTGGCTTGACACTGGAACTCATGACTCTCTCCATGAGGCTGCATCATTTATCAAAACAATAGAGAATAGACAGGGCTTAAAAATTGCTTGTATCGAAGAAGTAGCTTTAAAAAATAACTGGATTGATCGCTCTCAAGTGAAGAAACTTGCTGAGGATTATGGTAAATCGACTTATGCAATGTATTTAAAAAAGATGGTTGAACAATTATGATTTTTTTTGAAACTGGGATTAAAGGTTTAATAGGTGTTGAACCGCAGGTTTTTAAGGATGAGCGAGGTTATTTTTTCGAATCTTTTAATCGACAAAAGTGGGGAGACAGAATCCCTAATAGAGAGTTTGTTCAAGACAATCAGTCTTATTCTTCCTATGGAACGCTTCGTGGTTTTCATATTCAATTAGGAGAGGCTAGTCAGGCAAAACTTGTCAGTGTCATTGAGGGTGAGGTTCTTGACGTAGTGGTGGATCTTCGAGAAGGATCTCCGACCTTTGGTGAAAGCTACCAAATCTTGTTAAGTGGTGAAAACAAAAAGCAAATGTACATTCCTCGTGGTTTTGGTCATGCCTTTGTGGTGACCAGTGAAAAAGCCTTGTTTACTTATAAATGTGATAACTACTATGCTCCAGACAAAGATTCTGGAATTCATTACTTAGACAAAGATTTAAACATTGATTGGCCTGTGCCGAGTGAAAAAATGATTTTATCTGATAAAGACAAAAAGCTAGGTGCCCTAAGTGGTTTTAAGAGTGGAGTTAAATATGAGTAAAACAGTTTTAGTTACCGGTGGAGCAGGCTTTATTGGCGCTAACTTTTTGGTGCATATGGTGAACAAGCATCCCGATACTCATTTTGTGAACCTGGATAAATTAACATATGCAGGTAACCTAGAGTCCTTGAACGAAATTAAAGATAAAGAAAACTATAGCTTTGAAAAAGGGGATATTGCAGACCGCAGTTTTGTAGAGGCTCTATTTGAGAAATATAAATTTCAAGGTGTGTATAATTTTGCAGCCGAATCTCATGTGGATAATAGTATTGAAGGGCCAGAAGAGTTTATTCGTACGAATATATTTGGAACTTTTACTCTAATAGATTGTAGTAAAAAGCTTTGGTTAGACAAGGATTTTAACTATAAAACAGAGTTTAAAGGAGCGCGTTTTCTTCATGTTTCAACAGATGAAGTGTACGGGACTTTAGGGGAAGAAGGCTTGTTCGAAGAGACTACAGCTTATGCTCCAAATTCTCCATATAGCGCTTCTAAAGCAAGTTCTGATCATATTGTAAGGGCTTACCATCACACCTATGGAATGGACGTGGTAACTACGAATTGTTCCAACAATTATGGACCAAAACAGCATAAAGAAAAACTAATACCAACGATTATTAGAAAGGCCTTGGCTGGGGAAGCCATCCCTGTGTATGGCAACGGTAAAAATATTCGTGATTGGTTGTATGTTCTGGATCACTGTAAAGGCATTGAGCTTGCATATTCCGAAGGAAAAAGTGGTGAAACCTATAATATCGGTGGCCGTAATGAAAGACAGAATATCGAAGTTGTTAATGTAATTTGCAAGATATTGGATGACTTAAAGCCTCAAGAAAGTTCTTATTCTGAACTAATTAGTTTCGTAAAAGATCGAGCCGGTCACGACCAACGCTATGCTATCGACGCTACTAAAATAGAAAGTGAACTAGGTTGGAAAGCGGATGAGAATTTTGAAACAGGAATTTTGAAAACTGTGAAATGGTATTTGGAAGCACTAGTTTAAAATTTTTTTTAAATATTAATATCTAAAGCCGCCCAGATTAGGTGGCTTTTTTTATAGATTAATAAGAGATTTAATCTTCTGGGAGTGTGTAATCCCAACGCTTGCAATTGTTAAGTAACTCCGGCTCTATTTCTTGAAAGAATTTTTGCTTGTTTTTTTGTTGTCGCAATTCATTGGTTGCTCTTGCAAAGTAGGCCCCTGAGGAGTCAGCTTCTAAGAACGAGAAGGGATAACCCTCTTTTTTATTCCATTTTAAAAAATAGCAATTCAAAGCACTATCTGCTTGATGACCGATATAAGGAATAACTTTGAACATGATAAAATTTGTATCTTTAAATCCGTCCACTAAAAGTGGGATTTGTTCTTTGGAGAAATTCACACCTAAATGGACCCAGTTAAAAGAGGGAACAGGGAGTTGGGAGTCCGTTAAAACAGGAAGTGGGTTGTAAAAACCGAGCATTTGAGCTTTTTCCTCTTTTTTGAAATGCCACTTTTTCATGATTTGAAGGCTTCTTTGTAGGTGATTAAATATATCAACATTTGTTAGTCTTGGTAGGTTGGCTTTCATGACGTCGATCTTAGTCGCAAGTTTAAGAAAAACAGCATCCTTGTTACTAACTTCGTCCATACCCAACAGATCAATCAGTTCTTGGTAGCCAGGATTTTTTTCGAAGCTATAGTAGAGACTATTCCAGTTTTTGGAGTTTATCAATTGCACGGCAATATTATGATGTGATCTTTCTGGTTTGTTCTTAAATTGTGCCACTCTGCCAATGTTCAGAGTATTTACAATAGCAAAGTAAACTAAAAAAGCTCCAGGAATGTATTTTAGTTTGGAAGGATGGGTTTTGATATCAATTCTTAAAAAGATGTATATGGCCAAAAATAAATGAAAGATAAAAGTCATTCGACCACTTGTGCCAGCTGTAGCTACTAGGATGGCTGCCGCTACGAAAGTGTCTTTGATGGCTAGGCTTAGGAAAGGCTTTTTAATAAAGTTTCCAATTCTGAATGGGATTTGTTTTATGAAGATCTGTTCAACAAGATTGGAAAGAATGACAAAAAATATACCAGCTTGAATGAGGTCTTTATAACTACTCCAGTGACTCTGAGAGGATGCAGCTTTGCCTTTGCCAGCCAGTAAGACGGACTGAATGTATTGGCTAAGAGACGTATCCCAGGCGATACTAGGAATTAAAAATATTATGGTGCTAAAAATAAGAGTACATATTAAGCTTTTAATTTTAATCGAATTATCGAAGAAAAGCCAAAAACCAAAAGCAATTAAAGAACAGCTGCCAAAAAAGTTGATTTTGTAATTAAAGCTTACAAACAGACAAAGAGCCTGAATGAAACTGATTCCGGCGATTTGTAGATTGTTTTTTTTAATTAGCTTTTGAAAACCAATTAGTGACAGGAATTGTAGAATCATTAATGCATACATTTGATGATTGTAATTTTCCCAGTTAATTAGCTTATGATCAAAACTATCAATTCGGTGGACACTAAGTGCTACCGTTATAGCAAGAAAACTTATAAATAGGGCTTTGATATCTCTTAAAGATTTGAAGAGACATTGTTGAAGAGCAAGAATAAAAAGTAGTCCAAATGCAAATAAGCTGCTTTCTATATGAATTAAATCACTTAGGTGAAAATTATTGGTTTTTGTCTGAATGATTTGAAAGGCGTATTGATTCAGTTTTCCAAATAAAATTCCAAAAGAGGTATTAAATTCAGTATAGATTTTTTTACCCGTTTCTAATGCATAAGCGAAGTTTAGGGGAATGTAAAAATCCGTTTGTATGCCACTATAGACATAGTATTTTCCCTGAAGGCTCGAGTACCATAGATACAAATAGATCAAACTAAGAAATGTGAAAGCAATTTTCGCTGCATTCATTTTTAAGAATTTCATTCTCACTCCGTGTAGCTTAGATATTAGACATTTCAAGCTTGAAAGTCCATGAATTTACAGGCTCGTAGAGGAAGGGAAAAGTAGTAGCTTAAACTAATAGCAACTGAAGAAATCTTTTTGCAAACTCGATACAAAAGGCTGTTTTTGCGGTAGAGCTTAGCTAGGAGAATTTTAATGAAGCCGACTGTTTTGCATGTTTGTATTTCACCAGGACTTGGTGGCCTAGAGCTGTACTCACTACAGTTACATAAGAAGTTTAAGTCTGAGGGCTATCCCTCTTTACATTTCTGTCTAGAAGACAGCCCTTTTGAAGAGAAGCTATTGGCAGAAGGCTTAGAGTCCATTTCATTTAAAAAGGCTAAATACTTTTCTCCAAGCATTACCAGTAAAATGCGGAAGATTATCATTGATCGAAACATTGAGAAGATTTTCGTTCATCATCTAAAAGACCTTTGGTTCTTGGTGCCCGCTTTGCGTGGCCTTGAAAAGGTGGAGTTAGTTGGCTTTGCGCAGATGTTTATTAAAGACATCTCGAAGAAGGACTTTCTTCACTCTTGGTTATACAACCGGATGAAAAATTTAATTACACTTACGGACCTTCAAAAAGAACAGTTAAAGAAATGTTTGCCATTAAAAGAAGAGCGTTACATTACGATTCCTAACTCCATTGAACTTTCAAAAACTGAAAATCTTGAAGCGGCTCGAGAAACGATTCGTACAGAATTATCCTATAGCTCTACGGATAAAGTGATCGGTATCGTAGGAAGACTGGATCCGTGGAAAGGGCAGCTAGAATTATTGCAGGCATTTGTATCTATTGAAAAAAAATATCCAGACACGCGTTTGTTAATTGTTGGAAGTGAGACTCCAGGAGAAGAAGGTTACAAACAAAAGCTGGTGGAAACAATATTGGAGAATAATCTATCCCATAAAGTTCAAATGATCGGCTTTCAAAAAAATGTTCCCGAGTGGATGTCGGCCATGGATATCTTCGTAATGCCAAGTTATGAGGAAGCTTTTGGTATTGTTCTTGCTGAAGCAATGTGTGTTGGTCTTCCTGTGATAAGTACTAAGGCAGGAGGAGTACCTGATATTTTAGTTTCTGAGAAATATGGTCAAATGGTGGAGCCAAGATCCGCGAAGGCCATCGAAATGGCTTTGGTAAAATATCTAGATGACGAAGCTTATAGAAATAGTATTGCTCTTGCCGGGCAAACTTATGCGAGGGAAGCATTTGATTTTGAAAAAGCCTATGTGGGAATTAAGTCATTAATTCAGCTCTAGTGTCCAAAGCTCAAAGCCAGTAAGTCTATAGATATGAATATAAAATCATGAGTATATGTTTGTAAGGTAAATAGTTCTTGGGAAATAAAAAAAGCCTCCGGTATAAAATTGGAGGCTTATTTTTTATTAAAGCGTTAATACCAGTCGGTGTTGTCGGTGGTGCTAATTTTTAATCTTTTTTTAGGGAGAAAAATAAGTTGGAGCTCCCGGTCCGACAGGCATTCCCAGAAGAAAAACCCAAATGTAAAATAAAATCGTCCAACCGATCATAAAAAATAAGGAGTATGGCAACATGGTACTGATGATAGTTCCTATCCCAATATTTTTATTAAATCTCGCGGCGAAAGCTAGTATGAGTCCAAAGTAACTCATCATTGGAGTAATGATGTTTGTTGTGGAGTCTCCAATTCGGTAAGCCGCTTGTATAACTTCGGGGCTATATCCAACAAGCATAAGCATCGGCACAAAAATAGGTGCGGTTACTGCCCATTGTGCGGATGCGCTACCAAGCATAAGGTTTACAAAGCCACACATTAAAATAAAAGGAACAAAAATCTCTGGGCCAGTTAAGTTGATGGCTTTTAAAAAGTCTGCCCCTAAAACGGCAAAAATAGCTCCAAGATTTGTCCATTTAAAATAAGCCACAAATTGCGCAGCAAAAAAGACAAGCACAATGTAGAGAGCAAGTGTAGACATTGCATCGCTCATTCCGTCGATGACGTCTTTATCTGATTTGATGCTGCCAACGATTTTTCCATAAACAATGGAAGGAATTAAAAAGAAGAAAAAGATAAAAGCTACGATTCCTTTTAAGAAAGGAGACTTTAAAATACTACCTGTCACAGGATCTCTTAAAACACCATTTTCAGGAACCACTAAGAAAGCTACAATTAAAATCATAATTGCTGTTGTAAGTGCAGCATAGACCAACCCCTTTTTCTCTAGATTTGAGAGAGGATCAATTTTATTAGAGTTTTGAACTACTTTTTCTGCTTGTGAAATATCGTATTGCCCAAGGTTTGGTTCTACGAATCGATGAGTTACCCAAGTACCGACAAAAGCGATAAGTCCAGTGGAAACCATCATGAAATACCAATTTACAGCAGGGTGCACCACATATTCTGGAGCAATTAGGCGAGCAGCTTCTTGCGAGATTCCTGAAAGCAGAGGATCAACGGTTCCAATTAATAGGTTGGCTGAGTAACCACCAGAAACCCCGGCAAAAGCGGCGGCCATTCCGGCAAGTGGGTGTCTACCAACGCTTAAAAAGATATATCCACCTAAAGGCACTAAAACTACGTAACCCATCTCTGAAGCGGTGTTTGATAGAACCCCGGCAATTACTACGGCAAAAGTTAAAAACCTAGCTGGCGCCTTTAATACGATACTTCGAATCATTGCTGTTAATAACCCAGACTTCTCAGCCACTCCTACGCCAAGCATCGAGACCAATACCGTTCCTAGTGGAACAAAGTCGGTAAAGTTTTTGACCATCTTAGTTAGCATTTGACGTAGCCCCTCTGCATTCATCAAACTAACAGCACGAATGATTCCATCCGCAGCTCTACCTTTTGCCCCTTCAGGGCGTGGATCTATTACCTCTAGATTTAACCATCCGGCAATGCCACTACCGATGATTACCAGGCCCACAAAAATCGCGAACAAAGTAACAGGGTGAGGTAAAAGGTTTCCAAGGTATTCTACGGATTTTAAAAATTTCTGAAAGCGGCTACTTCCTACTTTTTCCTGACTCAAATTGCCCTCCAATCTATAATATAAAGTCTCTTAAATAGCATATTCCATAAAAAAGAAAAGAATATAAATATATTTTATACTTTTCAGGCTAGGCTTGGTGGCAATTGAACTTATTTTCAGTTAGATAAGTCTAAATTTCACAGTGTTTAAAAAGTCACTCTGATCGTTCAAGTTTTGTTGTAAGGTTTTTAGATATCTACAGGTGGTCGAAGGGTAGCAAATGATTAAGTCTAAAAGTCTGATAAAATTAATAAGACTCTGGTTAATTCTATTTAGCTTTTTTGTAAATGTAGTCTCTTATGCCTATCCTGGTCACGGGCTAGTAAAATTTTGTAAATACTCTGTCCAGAAAAAGCAACCAAATGTAGATTTGTATTTGGATTTTTTGGGGCGAATCCAAGAAATTGATACTAATAAAAACTCCAAAGAGTTCTTATTAATTCAACATCCAGAACACATTTTAGCAATTCTGCAAAACATAAAAGACAAAGTTACTAAAAGTCACTCTGAGGATATAGTTCCCTGGAGCAATTTTTCTGATAGGGAAAAGACAAAGGTTTTGATTCGAGCCGAAGATTTTTTAAAACTTAATGATGTAACAGCAGATGTATTTCGAAATAAATTAAATGCTTTAATTTCTGCGGTAGAGCTTCATAGGTCGTTCTTTTCGGAGTGGCTAAACACTCGGTCTTATGAGACTGCTCTTAAAGCTCAAGCGGGAAGAAAGGTTTTTTCAGATCTTGTGTTAAAAGAAGCTCTTAAAGTGTTTTCATTTAAGTTGAAGGACCCAAGTTTTCAGCTTGAAGAGATGTTTATTGTGCCTCAGGTGAAGAAAAAGTGTTGGCTAGCTATTTGGGCAAGTCTTTGGATTGTAGGTCCTTTAAACTTCTATTTTGAATTAAGTACATCGGAGACTATTAGTGTTTTGCTTCCTATTCTATTGTTTCCAGCCTATATGAGTTCAAGTTTAATCCATAGTACCAGTTCTGAGAAGAAATATTGGCAGGGCTTACAGAGTTTTGCTAAGGCGAGTTTCTTTGAAATTAATGATTTAAAAACGAACTTAGAAGCTAATTCAAAAAGTATCTTAGTTAAGGAAAAGCTTGTGAGCCTCTATACTCTAGTTTACTTGGTGTTTTTTTCAGCTTGGTATGTTGATTCTCAGGCTTTAGAGGAAGCAGAAAAGATAAGGATGCAGCTTGAGCATGATACTAGAATTGAAGCAATTAATGTTAAGTATGAGTTGTCCCCCTACGAGAGAGCTAGGCAAGAAGTTGAGGAGAATGTTAAAAAGTTGAACCGCCTTAGGTCTAAGAATTATCGTTTAGATGAGCCTTGGGTTTTAGAAGAAATTGAGCAACGCAGAAAGTTTTATGAACAGCTTGAGCGTGAAAATGGAGAAGGGTCAGGGTTTTGATTTAATTTAAAAGATTGCTAATGAAAAAGTCCCAAGTTTTACATCTTGGGACCTTTATTGTTCGATTTAATGTAATACAACTAGAGTTGAATGTCTTCGAAATCAAGTTCTAATTTAGTAGCCTCAGTTCCAACAATCATTTCCGGACACTCCAAGCATGCGATGGATACCAATTTACTGCTTGTGGTGTTATTAATATTTAGGACAAGACTGTTTAGGTAGCTTCTTTCACGTACATATCTTTGTGCCAAATTATTGTAGTCTCGAGTGTAGTTTTCGGTTTTTAAATCTGCATTATAAACTTTGTTTTTTTCATCAATTGTTAAATATTTAGTTGCAAAATAGGTTGCAAGAGATGCTAGAGCTGTGGCTGGTGTTGCGTATCCTTTTCCGTAGGCCGCAAGTCTTCCAATTTGGTTGGCATCTGCAGTTAGATTTTTGGCAATAGCTACAGTTTTAACACCGGTACTAGAAAAGAACCCAGTTAAACCAAGGTTTTCGATGGTACCGCTAATTTCTAATAATGCACGTTCATCACCAGTGTTAAGGTTTGCGTCGATGATTTTTTCACTTAACTCGTTCAATTCGATTGCCATTGCTTTTAGGTTTTCATAAGAATTTGTGGCTTGTATTAATTTGATTTCAATTTGTTTTGTCATTTCTTCTGTTTCGGCTTGTGCAAATAAGTTTGTGCTAGATAGCAAAACAATCGCACTCAAAAGTAATTGCTTTAAAGATTTCATGATTCCTCCGATTTACCCCTGGGGGGATTTATAATAATTGTTTTCGGAAAGTTATCACTACATGACTTGGCTACAATTCTTTTCCTTGCTTGATATAATTAATTCATTTTATTTACACAAAGTAATTTAATGGGAATTGTGATTAACTTTTAAATATTGAGAGCAGTCTTTTTCTCTTTAATTAAGCAACTAGCTATTTCCTCTGATACTTCAATGCTTTGATGCGCAAGGCCACATGCAGCAGTAATTAAGTGAGTTGATGTTTGCTTTAACTTTAGACAATTGATTATGTCAGGCAATTTTTCATTGTAAATATTGAGTTTAGACCAGTTTGTTGGAATAAGTCCAAAAGAGAACTGAGACTGTTTTGTGTAATATCGTAGTTCTTCTTTTAGCTCCATAAGGGAATGAAAACTGGCGTTCACATCAAAGGATATGTAGTTAAAAAGTTGTGGGTAGGCTAAAACTTGTTCCCACAAAATATTAGCGCAACAGTGAAGTCCAACTTGTATGTTTTGTTCTTGCAGATATCTTGCTCCCTTCAAGATTCTTTCAAAAAGTCTGTATTGTAATCCATGGTAGCTAGAGTAAATTACTAATGCTGGTTCATCGAAGAAGAATAGAATTCTTGAATCCAGTTGAGAGAACTTTTGTACTAAAGCCTTAATACTCAGTTCGATGTGCAAGAGGATGTCATTTACCAAATCGGGAAAGTCTTTTGCTGGACTGTGATCTAAGAGTTTTAGAGATTGAACTGCAGTGAAGGGGCCACAAATTTGCAACTTTATTAATTTTGTTTTTTTGTTTTCTGCTTCAAAGTAAAATGCCTGTAAGGCGCTAAATGCATCTTTGTCGGGGAGAAAACTAGAGTAGTCAGAATTCAGTTTTGCCTTTTTTGCTCGTTTTAAAAAACTTTGTCTTTCTTTCACCCAGGCTTTCAGGTCGATTAGGCTAATGCCATTTTCTGGTTTTTGGATGCCAGGTAAATGGGACAGGGCCTGATAGACCATGTATTCGTTTTTATTGTAAATGGGCAGCTGTGGTAAAAAAGGAATGTCATGACGAAAGCTGTAAGCAAGGGCGCTATCAATATTAATATGCGGTAAGCTTCCAATACCTGTCGTCATGAAATTCATATCACACGCCTCCTACGGAGTAGTAAGTGGCTTCTGGGTGATGAAATACAATCGCAGATACACTTGCTTCTGGGTCCATCATAAAACCTTCAGTCAATTCAACGCCTATGTCTGGAGTTGGATTTAAAAGATCAAATAGCACTGTTTGATCTTCTAGAGAAGGGCAGGCAGGGTAGCCAAAAGAATACCTTTTTCCACGGTAATTTGCACGGAATCGATCCATCATAGTCATATCGATGGAATCTTCAAAACCCCACAGAGCTCTAATTTTTTGGTGTAGATACTCGGCATAGGCCTCGGCACTTTCTAGAGCAAGGGCTGCCACAATATGGGAGTGCAGATAGTTACCCTCATTTTTTAGCTTTTCTGATAGTTCTCGAATGCCATTTCCAAAAGTGACAGAGAAGAAGCAGATGTTATCGGAGGCATTCTCTCGATTTAAGTAATCACTTAAGCACAAGCCATCGTCTTTGTTTTGACGAGGGAAAGTGATCTCATGACTTGATTTATTGTCTGTAGAGCTTTCGAAAATTTTAACTGTATTACCTTCGCCATTTGCTTTAAAAAATTGGTATACGGCTCCGGCACTGAAGTGGGTGTCACGATAAAGTTTTTTCACTTTTTCTACTTCTTCATAAAGTTCTAAGGCTTTTTGGCCGCCATCCATATTTTTAAGTTCGTTAAATTTTCCTTCACCAATGTATTTGGCCAGTTTACCATTTAAACCTAGGTGTCTTCCATAGAGCATGATTGGGTTAATAAATTTCCAGATCAGATCTAAAGGAGTATTTTTGATTACGTGCTTTTTGTAGTCACTAGGCTCAGGAACACTCTCTACGAAAGAAAGTTTTGAAGATCTAGTTAGCACCTCTTTGCGTTCTTCTTTTTTGACTTCGTTTAAATCGGATAGCTCGGCAATTTCAGAAGCAATGGTGGCTTTTAATTGTTCAAAACTTTCTGGTTGAATGATTTTGTTAGCGATGGCCAATCCATCCATTGCATCTTTAGCATATACAACTGTACCATCATAAGCGGCTGCGATTTTACGATTCACGAAGTTTCTTGTTAAGGCCGCACCACCAACTAAGATTGGCAAGTCAATTCCTGATTTTGCCAGATCGTCAGCGGTGATTATCATTTGCTGTGCTGATTTCACTAGTAAACCACTCAATCCGATCATATCAGGGCCGTGTTCTTTAACTGCTGCTAAGATTTGATCAGAAGTGATTTTGATGCCGAGATTGACAACGTCGTAGCCGTTGTTAGACAAGATAATATCTACCAAGTTTTTACCAATATCATGAACATCACCTTTTACTGTGGCCAATATTATTTTTGCCTTGGTTTGCGTATCACTTTTTTCCATGAATTGTTCAAGGTGGGCAACGGCGGCTTTCATAGCCTCTGCGGACTGTAGAACTTCAGCTACGATCAATTTGTTTTCGTTAAAAAGCTTCCCGACTACATCCATACCAGCCATTAGAGGTCCGTTGATGATCTCTAATGGTTTCATGCTTTGCATAGCCTCATCAAGGTCTTCTTTAAGACCGTCTTTCGAACCTTCAAGAATATATTGTGGCAAACGTTCCATTAAAGGTAGTGTGGATTTATCCGTTTTCGTTACGGTTTTGTCTCTGTAGAAATCTGCAAATGCAGCAACAGGGTCTTCGCCGCGGTTCCATAGTAGATTGTTACATAGCTCAATCTCTTCCTCGCTAATTGCACTGAAGCGTTTGAAGAGTTCAGTATTTACAATGGCAAGATCAAGGCCTGATTGGGTACAATGATAAGTGAATACCGAGTTTAGTACTTCACGTCCCGCGGGAGGAAGTCCAAAACTAATGTTTGAAATTCCAAGAACACTTTTGGTCATCGGGTATTTTTCTTTGATCAAACGAATTCCTTCGATGGTCTCTACGGCGGAACCTACATAGTTTTCATCACCTGTCGCGCATGGAAAAACCAAAGGGTCCCAATAAATGTCTTCTTCTGGGAAGCCATATTTTTTAGTTAATAAATCATAAGATCTAGTTGCTACTTCTAGCTTTCTTTCGCGGCTAACTGCCATACCTTGCTTGGGATCATCATCAATGGTTCCTACAACAAGTGCTGCACCATATTTTTTAGCTAGGGGTACAACTGCTTCGAAGCGTTCTTCACCGTCTTCTAGGTTAATAGAATTAATGATGGCCTTTCCTTGAGAGTAGGTTAGGGCTACATCAATCACTTTTTCATCTGTACTATCAATCATTAAAGGTACTTTAATTTTTTTAATTACTTGATCTAAAAACTGAGTCACGTCTGATAATTCATCACGATCTGGGTTGGCCAGGCAAACATCAATGATATGTGCACCTTTTTTTACCTGGGCTTTGGCAATTTCAGAGGCTTCATCAAATTTTTCTTCGACAATCAATCTCTTAAACTTACGGGAACCAATAACATTAGTTCTTTCCCCAACAAGATAGGGACGACCATCGTTTTCAATGGCAAGATACTCAATTCCAGAAAGATCAGAAACTTGGTCTGCATCTGGTGTTCTGGCTTTGTTTCGTTTTGCTATTTCTCGGAAGGCAGTAATATGACCATAAGTGGTACCACAACAGCCACCCACAAAATTGATCCATCCCTCTTTCATAAAGCGTTCTAAGACTTTACTCATCATGGCTGGGGTTTCCAAATAGTTACCATCTTCATCTGGAAGACCCGCATTCGGCACACAAGCTACAGCACAGTCTGCCATCTCAGCCATAGTACGAACGTGGTCAGTCATAAAGTCAGGGCCTGTAGCACAATTTAAACCGAGGTAAAATAGATTGATGTGTTTCAAGGAGGCGACTAATGCATCGACGGCCTGTCCTCCCAACATGCTTCCCATTGGTTCAATGGTACCACTTACTGCCACTGGTAGAGGGTTTTCTACTTCGGAATTAAGTTGGTTGATTGCGATTAATCCAGCTTTGATATTTCTTGTGTCTTGGGATGTCTCAAGGAGGAAGTAATCTGCTCCTCCTTCATAGAGGTATTTCGCTTGTTTATAGAAATTGTCGATCAGTTCATCGAAGGTAATTCCACCTGTAACGGAAATAGCCTTTGTAGTTGGGCCCATACTTCCTGCCACAAAACGGTATTCCCCGGGGTTTTCCGCTTCATAGCGATCTCTTGCTTTAACCGCTAGCTGAGTGGCAATGGTATTCATTTCTTTGTATAGATTTTGAAGGTCATACTCAGCCAACACAACCGGTGTTCCACCGAAAGTATTGGTTTCGATGATATCGGCCCCGGCTTGTAAATATTTATAATGAATGTCTTCAATTATTTCTGGTCGAGTCATAACCAAGTTTTCATTACAGCCATCTAATTCTTCACCACCAAAGTCTTCAGCGGTAAGGTTTAGATTTTGTAGGCAGGTACCCATGGCACCATCGATAACTAAGATTTCTGTTTTAGATTTTTCTAGCAATAGGTTGATGCGTTCTGATCGATTCAAAAGAAAAAACTCCTAGGTTGTATTAGGAGCTTTTTATATACTTTTTCATGGATTTGATCACTGTATAAGAGAGGAATAATTGCGTGCGTTATGCATCACGCGCTAGGAGAGCTTCCTCTCTATAGTGGCAAAGCTAACTACAATTGGATATCATCCAAAATATTGCTATCTTCTCCACCTTCAAGTGTTTTTGCTTCCAGTTCCTCTAATGTGTCATCGAATTGGATGGCGTCTCTATCTAAATTTACTTTCTTTTCTTCAACAAGAGAGTTGAAATCTGCAGATATTACGTCGATGGGAAGCTTCTGTTTTTCAACTTTTACAACTTCATTGATTGTTTGAAGGTCCACATTTTTAGGTAGTTTAGTGGTTTCGCCTGAAATAGCGCTTATGCTGAAAGCGATTCCTGCTAAATTTACAAATAATATTTTTTTTAAATGAGCCATACGCCCTCCTATACCCTTAACATATACAAATGCTGTGCCAGGTCAAATCCCAATAGAATTGCTGGTTTAGCGCCTCTGGTGTAAAAATATTTGACAATAATTAGAGCTTAAAGAGCTTGTTTCATTTTGATACACTACTTGCGATACTAGCTTTATTTAGGATTTCAGGTCCAATTCCAAGGGAGTTAAAGTGCAAATCAACTTTATCGATTTAAAAAAGCAATATTCACAACTTAAAGAACAAATCGACGCTGGGATTTTCAAAGTCCTAGAGCACGGACAGTACATTTTAGGGCCGGAAGTTGTCGAGGCTGAGCAAAAATTGGCTGAGTTTACAGGGACAAAAAATGCTCTTACCTGCGGAAATGGTACAGATGCTTTGATGTTGGCTTTGATGGCGTTAGATATTGGCCCAGGCGATGAGGTAATCGTTCCAGGTTTTTCTTTCTTTGCAACCGCTGAGGTAGTTAGTTTCTTTGGCGCTACACCAATTTTTGTAGATGTTGAATTAGAAACTGCATTGATTGATGTTACCAAAATTGAGGCGGCGATTACGGATAAAACGAAGGCGATTATTCCTGTAGGGCTTTATGGTCAGATGGCAGATATGAACGAAATCATTGCTATAGCTGAAAAACACAAATTGGGAGTGATCGAAGATGCAGCCCAGAGTTTTGGTGCAACTTACAATGGTAAACGTAGCTGTGGAGTTGCTTTGATAGGTTGTACTAGTTTCTTTCCAGCAAAGCCATTGGGTGTTTACGGTGATGGTGGAGCGGTATTTACAAATGATGCTGACCTTCACGAAAAAATGCGTCGGCTAAGAATGCATGGGGAGGCTAGTCGTTACAATCATGAACATATAGGTATGAATGCTCGTTTTGATAGTATTCAAGCGGCTGTATTGTTACCAAAGCTTGCTGCTTACCCGCAAGAGATCGAATCTAGAAAACGAATTGGTGCAAGATATGATGAGCTGTTTGCTGAGTTATCTGATTTTGTTACACCAACAAAAATTAAATCAGATCGTGATTCTGTATTTGCTCAATATACTTTGCAGGTAAAAGACCGCGAAGCTTTACAAGCACATTTAAAAGATCAGAATGTGCCAACAGCGGTTCATTATCCAAAGCCAATGTATCGTCAGCCAGTTTACGAAAAAATGTTTGGTAACATCTCTTTAGAGAACTCTGAGAAGTTAGCTGGAATGGTAATGAGTTTACCAATGCATCCTTATTTGGATGAGGAAACTCAAGATTATATTTTTAATGCGGTTAAAAGTTTTTACGTTAAGTAGGTGAATATGATTCCAGTAATTATGTCTGGGGGGAGTGGTACTAGGCTGTGGCCACTTTCTCGTGAAAAGTATCCTAAACAATTTTGTGATCTAATGGAAGAGTCACTTATGACAAAGACGCTACTTCGTCTTCAAAAACTGGGTGAAGCTAGAGTTATAACGACAGAAAGGTTGCGGGTATTAACAGAGCAGTCCCTACTTGATTTGAACTTGAAAGGTGAACATACTTTATATGAGCCAAGTCCAAGAAATACAGCACCAGCTGTTGCACTGGTTTGTCGTCAATTGCAACTTGAGAATAAATTGGATGAAATTGTTGGGATTTTTCCGGCTGATCATATTATTGAAAATGAAACTGAGTTTTTAAAGGCCATAGAGCTTGCGCAAAAAGTAGCTGAGACTAAGAAAATTGTGACTTTGGGGATAAAACCAAAGTTTCCAGCGACTGGCTATGGTTATATTGAGACCAATGACTCCGAGCTTGATCGTTTAGAGTATTTAAAGGCCTATTCTAGTCTAGGATTTAGAGAAAAACCGGCAGAAGAAACGGCTTCTGAATATTTACGGAAAGGAAACTTTTTTTGGAATGCTGGGATATTTGTATTTCAAGTTAAGCATATGATTTCTATGTTTGAAGAACATGCAAATGACATTTGGCAAAAGATGTTAACTTTAAAGTCTGATTTTTCCAACTTAGAAGAGGTATATGCTGGGGTTCGTTCGGAATCTGTAGATTATGCGATCATGGAAAACACCAAAGAGATTGCCTGTGTACCTTGTGACATTGGTTGGTCAGATTTAGGTTCTTGGGATGAAGTAGCAAAACACTTTGATCGTAAGCTTGGCTCAGGAGGTGTTGACATGAGTGTTCAAGCTGAGAATAATTTTGTGTTCTCTAATACTTCAAAGGCAGTTGCCTTGGTTGGGGTGAGTGACTTAATAGTCGTTGATACTGGAGACACTTTACTTGTTTGTAAAAAAGGTGAGAGTCAAAAAGTCAAACAGGTTGTTCAACAACTAAAAGACAAACATTATTCGATTCGTGAGCATCTCTTTGAGCATAGACCATGGGGAAAATATACTGTTTTGCAAGATGAACCGGAATTTAAGGCGAAAAGAATTGTAGTGAATCCTGGTCAGAGACTTAGCTATCAGAGCCATGAAAAACGAAGTGAACATTGGGTGCTGATTAAGGGCTCAGCTGTAGTGGTTTTGGATGGAAAAGAATATAATCTAGAAATTGGTGACTCCATTGAAATTCCTAGGAGAGCTAAGCACCGTATGGAAAATAAAGGAAGTAAATTAGTAGAGTTTGTAGAAATACAAACGGGTGAGTATTTTGGTGAGGATGATATCGTCAGATACTCTGATGATTATGGAAGAACGTAGAGTTTTTAATATGCATGCTTCTCTCTCTTTTACTGTTGAGGGAGAAGGCTTTTCTATAATTATTTTAATGGAAACAGGCTAAACAGCTCTTATTCTCAAGCTCCGTAAGTATCTGAAAATACGTAAAAAATAGAAAAAAATCCAAAAAGTGTTTTAACTACAGCCTTGTCTTTAACCAAAACACAAAAAGATCTTGCCTGAGATCCAATCTATCAATACTATGGCCATTCCAAAAGCGCGGTCCGGTAGCTCAGCTGGATAGAGCAACAGCCTTCTAAGCTGTGGGTCGCAGGTTCGAATCCTGCCCGGATCGCCAGATTTCTAAAATAGTATCAAACACCAGAACAAGAAAAACCATCGAAGCCCAACACTGGGGATTCGAAACTGCTAAAGGTTTGAGCCGTAGGCAGGAGCCGAAGACCGCGTAGCGAACGTAGTGAGCGGAGTCCCGTAGGGACGAGGGCAGGAGCCCGAGCAATCCTGCCCGGATCGCCAGATTTCAAAAAAAGTATCAAACACCAGAACAAGAAAAAATAGGGCTTTACTCGATTCGAAGCCTGGAGCTTGGGAGTCGAAGACATTCAAGGCAGTTTTTTGCGAAAGAAATCAGCTAAAACAATAGGCGACTCTGTTATTCAATATCTAATTAAAGGTCTAAAATGGAATAAGCTTGAATCTATGAAAACTTAAAGTTTAGTGTGGCATATCAATTGCTTTGTCAGAGCTCGTAGGAGGAAAATATGGGAAAAATTCTACTAATGGGTGTGTTATGTTTAATGTTCTTAGCCTGTAATTCAACTGAGGGCGAAAACAAAGTAAGAGTTTCCAAAGAAGATTCCGAAAATGTGGATAATTCCGGAAATTTAGACGAACATGGGCTGGCAAAATTTCCAGAAATTTATCAAAAGAAATTAGACAATGGAATTTTAGAAAGGATCGAGTTGAAGGAAAATTTGGTGCATTTTTCAAGGCACTATTCCTATCCGAGTACAAAAAAATTTCCAAATCGTGAGGATGATAGAGATAATGAGTTGGTTTCCGTACATTTGTTGGATGAACGAGTCTACGAACTTATCCGTGATGAGGATCGTGGAGAATTCAGTTTCGGGCAGCTGGTGAAGGAGTCTTGTGCTAAAAATTATAGTTCAGGCTTTGAAAATCTTTTAAGGGAAAAAAACACCACATTTAAAAGCTCTTATTTAGAAGAATTGGGTTTTACCAAATTAGAGGGAGAAGAGTTCCTTTTAGAAGCGAATCTGGAAGCGTGCATGAGAGAGGATTCTAATGTTGTTTTTTATGACAAAGTGATCCGAAATACTACAGGTCTACCTTGGTTTGATTATAAATATGAAAAAGTAGAGGATTTTACATACCGATTGGATCTTAAGTACCCTGAGAGTTTTAAAGATCTAAGGATGGAAAACAGGCAATTAAAAAGACATAAGAATCAAACAATTCAAAATAGGTATTTTGAAAATGAAAACGCCTCCTCAGTAGAGTGGACGAAAATCCCTAATGGTGTTCCAGTAAAATTTGAATTTATTGATGATCCCACTGGTGAAGATTCTTATTCCAATAGGCAAAGACTGAGCTTACCAACTTATGTGCTTATGCCCAAGTTCTCTTGGGATCCTAGTCTTGTTCAGTATGAAGTTCTTAGTGAATACAAATACAGTAGAAAAAATTTTTTAAAATTACATACACCTTTTGGCAAAGATGCTGATTTTAAAATTGGCGGAATGATCATAATGTATTCGCCTAGGTCAGGTGGTGTTTTTTCAACTGGTAAAAGCTCATTTATTTCGAGTGAAGATCTTTTTGAGTTGGAGGCAGGAGATAGTCCTTCTGAAATTAGACTGAACTTTATCTACCAATCCTATAAAGGATTCGAACCAGAGCTTGAGTTTAGTGAAAGCATTATTCCCCCTAGAACAAACACCTATAGATATGACTTGGATATTCAATGTTTTTATAATGAGGTGAATCCGAAAGAAAGTTTAATGAGAATAAAGTTTCCAAAGTCTACTTATCGACAGTTTCAAGTAAAAGTCCATGGTTTTGGGGGTGCTGAAAATGAAATCATTGAATTTGATAAAATTAAGAACAATGATTTTGTTTTAGATTTAAAAGCGGATTTGGGCCCTTTAGAATCAAACTTAAATGGTGATTCTCACTATATCAAAAACTTTAATATCGAATTGGAAACTCGTGATGAAGCTAGAGACTATTGGTCGGATATGGGATGGGTGGGGAGTTGTAGAGAGCAACGTGCTTACAAGCCTAAGGGATAGTCGGCGAATTGGAATTGATACTTTCGATGAATTATATTTAATATAATTTGACTACTTTACTGTTCGAAGTGCATGTTTGTTGGTGCTTAGAACGGGGTGCTAAAAGTAAAACTCAAACTGCCACATTATCTTACTGTAAAAGCTTATTTTTCTTGGCTGAATTTATAGACCTTTGTTAAGCTTTCTCTAAATTATCTGGGGGAAGCTTTGTTTCGATTTATATTCATTCTTTTTATTTTGTTTTCATCTCAAGTATTTGCGAAAAATTTTAATGTTAAAATCTATCATTCACAAAGTGCTAGTTACCTACATTATATGATGACTGGTTTTGGCGAGGCCTTCGTTTCTGGTTCAATGAAATCCATTATTGAAAAAGAGGGAATTCAGCTTTTTGAAAATTCTGAGAATCAAAAAGATTTTAAGTTGTTTAAGGACTACTTGAATAATGGTTATAATTTTGAAACCATAAAAAGTCGACCGGCTGGCTTCTATGGTATGGATGCCTTAATGGGTATGAGTGTATTGTTTCCTGAATTAGAAAAGTTCGAGGAAACTCTTTCTATCTATCTTCCTTATGACGGAATAGAGGCTTACTTTCGACTCAAAAAACAAATCTATCCTTCTTTTGATAAATTGATTTGGCAAGCTAGTAAAAGCTTTCAAGCAAAAGAGATGAAACAAGTAAATCAAATCGCTAAAAAGACGAAGTTTTCAGCACGTCTTTTAAAAGCGAAAAAGTTTTATTCCTCTGACTATCCTCTAGAACTGGATTTTAAAGTGGGATTGATTCCTATTCCCGACTATAAGTTGGAAAAAAATCATACAAGTGCCCAAAATTTAAAAGACATTCAAGTGGTTCCATATCTAGAGGGCCGGGGAGTGAAAGAGGCATTTGATATTATTTTTCATGAATTTTGTC
>JAYZXX010000063.1:0-30350 GCA_036140815.1 Bdellovibrionota bacterium
CCATACTAAAAGAAATTCCTGTGCAGTAGGCAATCACAGACGAAATTCCATAAACTGTTACACCTGTCGCGAAGGCTCGGATGAATTGAAATAAAACGGATAGACAAAGGCGTGTGTTTTTATCAAATCGTTTTTCTAAATAGGCATAGACGGAAATGATGCCTAGTTTTCTATAAATGGGTAAAAGGAAGATCATTAGAAAGATCATGGCAAATGGAACGGCAAGTTCGTATTGCAACCATAGTAATCCGCCTCCCACCGTAAAGGCCACGAAAGCAGGAGCACCTAAAATTGAATTGGTGGAGCATTGTGTTGCCATGGTTGAGATAGCGATTGGCCAAGCACCTGTGTCATTACCACCAAGGTAGTAATCTTCTTTATTTTTTTGACCGCGAGAAAGAAACACACTAAGAACAATCATACCAATTAAATAAAGAGTGATAATAACCCAATCGAAAGAATGTAGTTGCATATGATATTTCCCCGTACAGCAGATCAATTAATAAATGATGTATTAAATTCTCTAAAGCCTAACACAACTATAGCTGACTTGATTAGTGTAAAGGATTCCTGTTTCATTGTTGATGATACAAAAATTTCATTAAATGCGAGCAATCATATCTTTGCAGTGGGTAAAGCTGCTAGTCAGCAAGCTAAGGCTATGAAAGATTTTTTTATTTTGCATAATTTGGAAGAAAAACTAGGGGAAGTTTTCGCGTATACAAAGAGAGATCACAGCGTGGAGGATGAAAATATTTCGCAAATTGAAGGCGACCATCCCTTTTTGTCTAATGATAATCTCAAAAATACTGAGAAATTCCTTAGCGAAATTACCAAACTGCCCAATGAGGATAGAGTTTTTGTTCTTATCAGCGGTGGGGCTTCTTCTCTTTTGGAATTACCAAAAGAGGGAATTGATTTTGAATTGCTGCAGAAAATTTATAAAGACCTTGTACTAGGTGGAAAAGACATTCGTTTTATAAATTCTGTAAGAAAGGCTATGTCGCAAACTAAAAATGGTGGCTTGCTGAAAGCAATCCCATGTAAAGACATTACTTGTTTTGTCACTAGTGATATTCCTGGCGATCATTTGCAAGATGTTGGCTCGGGGCCTATGCATCCTGTGAGTTTGGATTTTAGCAAGGTGAATGAGTTTTTGAAAACTTATGGAATTCAATTAGCAGAAGAAGAAATGTTGTTAGTAGAACCGCAGAGTTTTTTGTTTCAATCTGCTAGTCGTTGTTGTGAATATTTAAAAGAACGGCATTCAAATTTAAAAGTAGGCCCTGTTTGTGATGCAGACTTCGAAGAGGTTTTAAATCAACACCTGGACTTGGTACCAGAAAATTCTGAAATCTTAGTCACAACAGGAGAGGCTGCACTACAGGTGAATGAAAATCCTGGACGGGGTGGACGCAATACGCACTTTGTTTTAGCATTAGCAGAGAGATTGTATAAAGATCCAAACTACAGAGATTTACATATTATAAGTATGGGTACCGATGGAACAGATGGGCCAACGGATGCAGCAGGGGCCTATATAAATTTTGACCTCTATCAGAAAAACCTAGACGCTAAAAAATATCTCCGTAATTATGACTCTTATACATACTTCGAGAAAGCGGGAAGTCTGATTAAGACCGGCCCTACTGGAACGAACATCATGGACGTAAGGTTTTGTTGGCGTGAAAAAGATTAATGAATACATAGAAACTCTGTTTCCGAATGATCCAAGTTTATTCGACTATATAAAAGACAAAATGAACGATTTAAAGAAGACACTTCCAAAGGAAGAGAAGCGTCTTTTTAATGAAAAAGAAAATTTACTTATCACTTATGCGGATCAAGTTTATGGTGATAAAGCCACTCCTTTGTCTTATTTGAACCGCTTTGTAAGTGAAACTTTGCAGCACAAGGTTAGTCACGTACATTTATTACCTTTTTATCCCTGGTCATCCGATGATGGATTTTCCCCGATTGATTATCAACAAGTGGATCACAAAAGTGGTAGCTGGGAAGATGTTGAAGGGATGAAGCAAATCAAAATGTTTGATTGTGTTTTCAACCATATTTCTTCGAAATGTGAATTCTTTCAGCGAGCTCTCAAGGGAGAATCTGAATTTGAAGAAATGTTTCATATCTATTCAGAAGATGAATACAACGATCCAGAGTTTCAAGAACAAATTAAAAAAATTGTAAGGCCAAGAACTTCTCCGCTTTTTACGAAGTACAATTTTAATGGGGAAGATAAGTACGTTTGGACGACTTTTAGTGATGATCAAATTGATGTGAATCTAACGAATCCGAAAATGCTTCGCTATATTTTTGATAGCTTATTCCATTATATGCAAAGAGGTGCGAGGCTATTTAGAATCGATGCAGTTCCATTTATGTGGAAAGAGATCGGCACAAGTTGTTCTCATCTACCGAAAACTCATATGTTCATTCAAATGATTCGTGCCGTTTTTGATGAATTACCGGCAAACTTTATTTTGGTGACGGAAAGTAATGTTCCTCACCATGAAAATATCACCTATTGGGGAAATGATAAGAACGAAGCGCATTTGATATATAACTTTAGTCTTTCACCCTTGTTAATTTATTCTTTGGAAAAATCTAATTCTAAAACTTTGAGTGAATGGGCTGCGAGTGTCTTTAAGGATAGTTCGAAATGTGGATTCTTAAACTTCACTGCTACACATGATGGGATCGGTTTACGAGGGCTTGAAGGTTTAGTGGATGACGAAGAGGTAGAAGAGCTTTGCAAGAAGGCGATGTCTCGTGGGGGGCAAGTTGGAAAGAAACGTAGTCGTGATGGTGCAATTCGTCCTTACGAATTAAACATCACCTGGGCTTCCATGCTAAATGATGAAAACTTGCCTGCGGATTTAAATCACAGAAAGTTAGTCAATTCTCAAGCTTTGATTTTGTTTTTGCCAGGATTAAGTAGTCAGTATTTTCATAACTTTTTAGGAACCTTGAATTGGCAGGAAGGCTTTGAGCAAAGTGGGATTGCAAGAAGACTAAATCGTAAGAAATTGTCATGGGAAGAGTTGAAGTCTGGTGAAAATTCTGTATTAAAAGACATTTTATCTTGGTTAGATTTCAAAGCAAAGCATCCACAATTTGCCATGGATGCTGAATTTTCAGTGATGAAAAGTGATCCAAGGGTTTTCGCATTCGTGCGAGAAAAGAACGGACGAAAAGCAACTTGTTTTTTCAATCTAAGCCGTAACGAAGTTCCTGTTAAAATGAAGGGCCTAAGTTTTGTCTTAGAGGGGTTCGAGTTAAAAATAATTAGCTGATGATTTTTAGACCCCCGAGCTAAAACGCTTTTCCTCTTTGTCTGTTAGTAGTGGATCTAGTTTTTTAGCTATGTAGCGTATGTGAGGGATGTCGCTTGCTTTAATTTTATAGAAAGTCTTATCTTCATCTGTGTCATGGATCAGGTTTTCACTGAGAAGATGATCAAGTACGTCCGACCCACCAAATAAGTTTTTTACTTTTTGTTCTTCGATTTTTAACTTGCAGAATATGTCTAAGATGAGTTCTTTGCTTTTTATTTGCTTTTCATCCAATTGGTGAGTTTTGACGATAGGCAGTTGGTTTTTCTCTATGTATTCTTGGTACTCATTCAGACTTTTTGAATTTTGATAATAAAAATCACCAAAATCAGAAATAGAAGATAATCCAATTCCGATAAGAGGGTAGGCTTTGGCTGTTGTGTAGCCCATAAAATTTCTATGAAGATAGCCATCGTTTCGTGCTAGGAAAAGTTCATCCGTCTCAAGAGCAAAATGATCCATTCCGATTTCTTTGTAGCCATTGGCAAGTAAATATTCTCTTGCAAACTCTATGATTTCTAGTTTTTCTTGGGTATTGGGAAGCTCTTCTTCTTTAATTAGCTTTTGGTTTGGCAAATGATCTGGCATATGTGCGTAGGAATACAAGGCCAATCTGGAGGGCTTTAGTTTTAGGGAAAGGTCTAGGGTAGACTCTACCGAGGCAATACTTTGACGAGGAAGTCCAAGAATTAAGTCGAAGTTATAAGTAGAGATTTTGTGGCGACGCAGTTGGTGTACCAATGCCTCTACTTGATCGAAAGTTTGAACTCTGCCAATGGCTTGCTGAACCATTGGATCGAAGTCTTGGATTCCAAAGCTAAAGCGATGAAAACCGACACCAATTAACTCTTCAATTTTATGGGCGTCACATGTTCTTGGATCGACTTCGATAGACATTTCTTCGATGATTTTTTTATTGGTTAGGTTTATCAGTTTGCTAATGATTTGTTCTAAACAATCAGTAGGGATTAAACTAGGAGTCCCGCCACCAAAATGTAAATCTTCGATGAGATCTAAACTTTTTAGGGAATTAGAGTATAGATCTAATTCTTTCAAAAGTAGGCTCACATATTCACGGTATTTGTCTTCACTTTTGGTGATTTTTCGGTGGCAGCCACAGTAGTAGCAGAGCTTTTGACAGTAAGGAAAATGAAAGTAAAAGCTTGCAGACTTTGCCTTTTTTAGTTTGTTCATTTGCTTTGAAAGGCTGGATTCAGGGGCTTGTTGCCACATATTGATGGGGGGATAAGAGGTATATCGCGGGCAGTTCTGTGAGAACTTTTGAAGCCTTCCAATTTTTTGAGACACGACTTGCTCCTTATGGGTAAATAAGCCCCTGAAACCAGAGATAATTCATAACCTTTACCTAAACTGCAAATTGCGTGCTAGAAATGAATTTAATTTATGCACAAAGTTTCTTTTTAAGCCTTTGAAGAGAATTCTTAGAGTTAAGAGGACTGGAGGTGTAAAACTGGCCCACTTAATTGCGGATGAATATCTATATGTTCCTATTTATGTTTATGATTTCTCAAATGTCCGAAGACAGGCCTAAATATAGATACAGGATTTAAATAAAATTGATAACTTAGAAAGTAATCATCCGCAATTAAGTGGGCCAGTTATAGTAGTGTAAAAAAGCATTGACTAAAAGTAAGGCTTTGAGCGAAATAGTCTTGAGGTATAATGATCTCAACGATGTGTTTATTGAAAGACTCAAAGGACGATTGAGTTTAGTATTTAAAAGCGCAAAACGGCCGATGTAGTTCCGCATATGGCTCTCCCTTAAAGAGTATTGCCTTTTCTTTGGTGGTATGAGGATTCATTCATGCAGACATTCGAACAATTGTGGGCGAGCTTTCGCGAAGAGGCGGTATTGTCTTTGGTGGAGCAAGGCTACTTTAGTCAAAATGCTTTTTTACCGGCTGATCTTTTAGATTTTCTTGCGGGTAGAGCTCAATTATTAGCCGAAAAAGATTTGTTTAGAGAAGCTGCGATCGGTAAAGGCCTAATAAAAACAAAAAATGAAAGCATTCGATCGGATGAAATTCGTTGGATTGATGAAAGAGATTTATCCTATGAGCATGTAAATGGGTTTTTGAGTCCTTTAATTGATATGGTAAAACGGGAATTGTTTTTGCCAATAAAGCGTTTTGAAAGTCATTTTGCTCATTATCCGGTGGGAAGCCTTTATAAGCGACATTCAGATCGCCATAAAAACTCTCCTAGTAGGTTGTTAACTTGTGTAATTTATCTAACGGATATGGAAGATGGGGATGGAGGTGAGCTGGTGATCTATCCCGAAAAAGGAAGTAATGTTAAAATTCAGCCGAAAGCAGGAAAGCTGGTTTTGTTTAAAAGCGAGTTAGAACATGAGGTTTTACTTGCAAGGAAAGATCGATGGAGCCTATGCTCTTGGTTAAGGGATGACATTGATAGTGTGATCTCTCTTTAGGGTAATAAATTAATAATAAGGTATTTATATGTTAGCAGTCATTTTAAGCGCAAAAAAACAAATATATTCTACTTCTCGTTTGGCTCAAGAGTTCAAAGAGCGTGGCCACGAAGTTATGGTGTGTAATCCAAAGCGATGCATTTTAGATGTTTCTACCAATAAACCAGTGATCCACTATAGTAAAAAGAAAATCACCTCCAATGTAGATATAGTTATACCAAGAATTGGTGCTGCTTCTAGTGCTTTTGGAATAGCGGGAGTCCGTCAATTCGAAATGGCTAATATACCAGTCTTAAATCCGGCGGATGCCATTGCGAGATGTCGAGATAAATTTTTGTCTTTTCAGCTATTGTGTCAAAAAGGACTTCCTTTGCCAAAAACTGTTTTTGCAAGTTCTACCTTGCAAACGAAAAAGCTGATCCAGTTGGTTGGTGGGGATGCTGTGGTAATTAAACTAATTGAAGGTTCGCAAGGAAAGGGTGTTTTTCTTGGGGAGACTTTTAAGGCCAGCGAAAGTTTGATTGATGCCTTTCGTGAGCTTAATGCAAACTTTTTAGTGCAAGAATACATTGAAGAGTCTGCTGGTACTGATTTGCGCTGTATCGTTTTAAATGGACAAGTTATTGCTGGAATGAAGCGTATTGCTAAAGAGGGTGATTTTCGCGCGAATATCCATCGTGGTGGAGAGGCTGTTGAGGCGGATCTAACGGAAGAAGAAAAGCAAATCGCCATTGAGGCTACCAAGTGTATGGGCTTAAATTTTTCAGGAGTGGATTTGATACGTTCTAAGTCTGGGCCAAGAATTTTAGAAATTAACTCTTCGCCCGGTTTAGAGGGAATTGAAGGTTGTACGAAGAAAAACATTGCCGGTCAGGTAGTTGATTTTATGCTTTCTCAAGCTAATAAATAATCTGACCTTAAAACTAAACTGGCTTAAGGATGGAGCTTTTGAATCAGTGTAATGTATTAGCAGTGTAGCAGAGAGCTTTTCTAGGAAATATTTTAGATGTTCGGGGGGGGAACTTCTGCGAAGAATGATTTTTCCTAGATTTGAAGTGCATCATATGCCTCATATTTAAAAACATTCGCTTGTTTTAAAATATGAAGATAAGCCAAGAAGCAAAAAGAACTTACTAAAAAAGGTGGCGGAAGTTAGTAGGAATTTTGAAGTTTTTTGCAATATATACAGAGATCACCAGAGCCTGTTGTCAAAAGGTCGTTTGAAATTAGCTGATTTTTCTATATTCCTTACCAGTCTCTTATAAAGATTTTAATAGGCCAAAGATTTTCCTAGATTCCTTTCAAAGCCTGCTAAAAAAGTGGGTAATTCTAAAAATGTGAGGAAATGAATGTCTAATTTTTACCCCCTAATAAGTCGTTCTCTTATTTGTTTATGTCTTGGATTGACTGTTGGTTTTAATGCCTCAGCAAATGATAAAAAACTCTGTAAGGCCTCAGCCACCGAAAGCCTTAGTTTACCAGTAGCTAAAGTTCAAAACCCACTGCGTTTGCCAGAGGCGAATTATAGTTCAAAGGGAAACCCTTTTAAAGTTTCAAAATGGGTTCTCAAATTAATTACCGAGCCGTTTCGCTCTGAAATTTCTGAAAATTTAGATGAGAGAATGACTCAATTTTTAGAATCCCGCCAATACAAAGATTGGTTTAATTTTCAGGATTCCATTTTAAAAGGATTAGATAAAGATATTTTGCCAACAGAAGTAATGGTGAAACAAGTACGAAGTCCTCAAGAAGGTCTACTTGCCAAATTGGCGATGATCAATCAAGCAAAATACTCTATCGATATTTCTTATTACATTTTCAAGAATGATCCAACCGGCTATTCAATTCTTGAGGCTTTAAAGCAAGCAATCGATCGTGGTGTGAATGTTCGAGTTATGGTGGATAGCTTAGGTTCGATGAAATTATATCATGGAGAGTTAAAGGCTTTGCGCTACCACGCTGAACAACTAAAGAAACAAGCTGGAGACAAAGGTCGTATTTTAGACGAGAATGGCAATCTTACGGAGCAATACGCTCATGTGGAAACTTTAGTGTTTAATCCTTTGATCAAACTTGGTCAGACCTTTCGATATTTTATCCGTAATAGCATGAATCTAGCCTATTGGATGGTGGGGAGTGATAAACGTATTCCTAGTATTAAAACATGGTTCAATCGTCGAACGCACGACAAAGTTCTCTTGGTGGATGGGCGTTTTCCTGAATTAGCCATCGCTATTTTTGGTGGTAGAAATGTAAGTAATAGCTATTATGGAATTCCGAAGGTGGATTCTGAAACTTATATGGATCATGAAGTGATCATAAAAAACATTCCAGGACGATCTGGAGAAGTTGATCCAACGAAGGATATCGGAACCATCGTTTCTAACTGGTATGATAAACTTTATTTTTACCAAGGAAATAAGTTTCTAATGACCGGAATTGTTGGGTGGCTTACGAAGTATAAGTACCAATACAAACGCATGGAAAAAGCTTACAGAGAAATTGATCAAGTAAGCCAAGAAACACAATTGGAAATGATGGAGATAATGGATGATAAGGATTTTGGTAAAAGTTATTTAGAGTTTGGTTGGATAGATGCCAAAGCGGACCTTGTCTATGAATTACATAATCTTTATCGCAGAAATGCTTCTCAGTACGAAAAAATTCGAGAAAATGAGAATAATAATTCGAAACTATTTGAAGTAAATGGAATTGTCTCCACAATTTCTAAACACATTGCTAATGAGCAAGAGAGAATTGCGATCATTTCTCCGTATCTATGGCTTTCCAAGTCTGAAATTACCTCACTAAAAGAATGGCTAGCAGTTGATCCAAAACGGAAGTTAGATATCTATACGAATTCGGTTTTAACCAGTGACAATATGTTGGCTCAGGCCTTGGTGGATACAGTTTTAGGGCCAGAGTTGATTGCTAAAAATGAGTTTAAAGATCAAGTGAAAGTTTATGAGTACGGTCGTCTGGATGCAAAGGAACTAGGTGGAGATAAAGCCTACGGAAAGCTTCATCAAAAAGGTGTTTTACTTTATGGGCAAAATTTAGTTTTTGAAGGAACTAGCAATAAAGACCCTAGGTCGCAATTGTTAAATTCAGAGGTTGGATTGATCATTGAGTCGAAGGATTATGCTGTTAGTGAGATGATCCCTGTGATCGATAAGTTACGGGCGGAAAGCCATGAGTGGAATAGTAAGGAGTATCACGAAATTCGCAGTCATAAAAATCTTCCAGGCTTTAAAAAGTATGTCGTAAAACGTCAATCTAAGCTTTATTGGTTGTTAGTACATTTAAATCTTTGGTGGCTAATTTAATAGGAGAGAAAAATGACTTTATTGGGAAATCGGATGTCTAAAATTTTACTTGTGACTGCATTGCTTTTCACTGGAATTATTTACTCTCAATCGAGTTTTGCTTCCTTGATTCGAGTCTATGGAAACTATGGCTTACCCTTGGATAAAGCGCAGCACCCGATGCGTTTGCCTGTAGCGCCAGAAAAATCAGAAGATGCCCCGTTCAAGTATTCTACGAAAATTTATTCCTGGTTCGAGGATATAGTTGCGACCCCTTTAGAGGAGTCATTAGATCCTCGAATGAAATCTCTATTGCTCAGTAGACAATTCAAGAGTTGGTTTTACTACCAGGATAGTATCTTACGGGATTTGAGTATAGACACTAAGCCGATCGAAGTGGGAATTAAACGAGTGAAAACTCCTCAAGAGGGCTTATTAGCGAAATTAGCCCTGATAGACAGTGCAAAATACACTATCGATATTAGCTATTATATTTTCAAAAAGGATGAGACAGGATATGCGCTTTTAGAAGGGATTCGCCGCGCGATCAGTCGTGGAGTGAATGTCAGAATTGTAGTTGATGGCATTGGTTCTTTGGGCTTATATCATTCTGAATTAAAAGCCTTGAAAAAATATGCGAACGATTTACAAAAAGCAGGTGGGAAAGAAGGTCGCATTAGAGATGAAAAAGGAAATCTGACAGATCAATACGCTATGGTTGAGGCTTTGGTTTTTAACCGTGTGATAAAGTTGGGACAATCCTTTCGTAAGGCGGCACGAAAAGTGGGGAATCTATATCGCGACATTACCGGTAATGAAGAAGAAATTCCTGAAATCAATAGCTGGTTTAATCGTAGAAGTCACGACAAGGTACTTTTAGTCGACGGAAGGTTTCCAGGATTGGCAAAGGCAATTTTTGGTGGAAGAAATATTAGTAACAGTTATTACGGGATTCCAAAAGTAGACTCAGATACTTATATGGATCAAGAGGTAGTGGTTAAAAACTTGCCAGACTTAGCGCTTGCCCAAGAGGAATTTGATTTTGGAAAAGTGGTTTCTGATTGGTATGAAAAGCTTTATTTTTTCCAGGGGAATCATTATTTGTACGTAGGTATCGCAAGTGTAGGTGGTTACAATTCAGAATACGAAAATATGACTTCTTCCTACAAGTACATTGATCAAGTTACGAAAGGGACCCAAGAGGATTTGAAAATCGATATTAATCAACATGGTTTTGGAGAGGCTTATCTAGCTAGTGGCTGGCTCGAAGGAAGTGCTGATTTAGTTTATTCGATTCATAATTTGTATCGTCGAAATGCTTCTTCGGGAAAAGACATTGAAGAAAATGCTAGAAATCATGATGAACTTTCTGAGGTTAATGGGATCATTAAAACCATTAGAGATCATCTTTGGAAGGAGGATGAAAGGATTGCTATCATTTCTCCGTACCTTTGGTTGTCTGATGAAGAAATTAGTGCATTAAAGCGCTGGTTAGAAGAAAATCCAGATCGTTATTTGGATATCTATACCAACTCAGTTTTGACCAGTGACAATATGTTAGCGCAAGCCTTGGTGGATCAAGCTTTGGGCCCTGGTTTATTGGAAGACAGAAAGTTTGAAGATCGCATTCGAATTTTTCAATATGGAAAATTGGATGCCATTGAACTGGGTGGAAAGGGAGTTTACGGAAAGCTTCACCAAAAAGGGGTTATGTTCTATGGGCAGAACTTGGCCTTTGAGGGAACCAACAACAAAGACCCGAGGTCTCAGTACTTGAATTCAGAAGTAGGGGTGGTTTTACATAGTCCTGATTACGTGAACCAGCAGGTGATTCCAAAAATTGAAAAACTGCGCTCTGAGAGTCATTTGTGGAATTCCGATGAGTACTACAAAATTCGAGAGCATGAGATGTTGCCTAAATTGAAGAAGAAGGTGATTAAGAATCAAAAGGCTTTGTATGATAAGTTGATTGATTATAATTTGTGGTGGTTGATTTGATTTTGTTAGGGGAGTTTTTTAACTCCTCTTTTGGCTTTCAAATGCTTTGGTCTTCGGTTGGCATTTGTTGTTTTATTATTTTTGTTTGTTTCTTCTCGATTTTTTCACCAAATGAACCGGCCCTCTGAAATGTAGATATTTTTCTCTGACAGGTTTCCTAATCATTCGCTTTTGGCTTTTTCCCTCACATCCATGTTACTCGGTTTGGATCTTTCTGATTCAAAAATCTCTTTGGAATAAACTTTTGTTTTATACGGCCTATTTATTGTTTATCCCTAAATTACTTTTTGTTGCCATTGGGTTCTCAAGTTTATCTCCCAAAGCTTTTGTATGGTAAAAGTCTTAATCAAATTTAGATGGTAGGCTTTTTTTCAAAGGGGGTTAATGGAGGTTTTAGTCTAGATTCCTCGATAGTTATTTTGGTGCTCTTTAATATAGCGTAGAATTTTGTGGCAAAACAAAATTTACGGAGGAAAAAATGTCTAAATGTCCATTTTCAGGTGGTAGTGGAGCTAGTGTAACTCATCAAATTCAATCCAATCAAGATTGGTGGCCAGAGCAGTTGAATTTGAAAATCCTTAGTCAAGGCTCAAGTAAAACAAATCCTCTTGGCGAAAAGTTTGATTATTCAAAAGAGTTTAAAAAATTAGACTACAAGGCATTGAAAAAAGATTTAAAAAAACTAATGACAGACTCCCAGGACTGGTGGCCAGCAGATTGGGGACATTATGGTGGTTTATTTATTCGCATGGCTTGGCATAGTGCTGGTACCTATAGAACATTCGATGGGCGTGGTGGGGCTGCGACTGGAAACCAAAGATTTGCTCCCATTAACAGTTGGCCAGATAATGGAAACTTAGATAAAGCTAGACGACTTCTTTGGCCCATAAAGAAAAAGTACGGTAACAAAATCTCTTGGGCAGACTTAATGATTTTAACTGGAAATGTAGCCTTGGAATCCATGGGTTTTAAAACCTTTGGCTTTGCGGGGGGAAGGGAAGATATCTGGGAACCGGAAATCGACATCAATTGGGGAAATGAAAATGAATGGTTAACAGATAAGCGTTACTCTGGGGATCGAGTTCTAGACAATCCTTTAGCGGCTGTGGAGATGGGATTGATTTATGTAAATCCGGAAGGTCCTAATGGCAATCCAGATCCAATCGCATCGGCAAAAGATGTACGTGATACCTTTAAGCGAATGGCTATGAACGATGAAGAAACAGTTGCTTTGGTTGCCGGAGGGCATACCTTTGGAAAATGTCATGGAGCTGGTGATGCGGCATTGGTAGGGCCAGAGCCTGAAGCCTCTCCTATGGAGCAGATGGGACTAGGTTGGAAAAATAAATTTAAATCTGGAAAAGGGCTACATGCAATCACTTCTGGTATAGAAGGAGCCTGGAAGCCAAATCCTACTACATGGGATAATGGTTATTTAAGAATTCTTTTGCAGTATGATTTTGAATTGGTAAAGAGTCCCGCGGGAGCAAATCAATGGTTGGCCAAAGAGGTGGATGAGAAAGATATGATTCCAGATGCGCATGACCCTAAAATAAAGCATCGTCCAATGATGACCACTGCGGATTTATCTTTAAAGTTTGATCCAGAATACAAAAAAATTGTTCAAAAGTTCTTAGAGGATCATTCGGCATTTGAAGATGCTTTTGCTAGAGCTTGGTTTAAATTAACCCATAGAGATATGGGGCCTAAATCACGTTTTCTTGGGCCCGAGGTCCCAAAAGAAGAGCTACTGTGGATGGATCCCATTCCAAAAGGCAAGGCTTTAACCAAAGCAGATGTCTCCAGCCTGAAAAAACTGATTTTGAAATCAGGGTTGAATTCTTCACAAATGATAAAAACCGCTTGGGCTTCTGCATCCACTTATCGAGCTTCGGATATGCGAGGGGGAGCGAATGGAGCAAGACTTCGTCTTTTACCTATGAAAAATTGGACAGTGAATGAACCTAAAAAACTAGCCAAGGTTTTAAAAACTTATGAAGGCATTCAAGAAAAGTTTTGTGGAAAAAATAAAAAGAAATACGTTTCAATGGCAGATTTGATTGTTTTGGGCGGAAATATTGCTGTGGAAGAGGCTGCGAAAAAGGCTGGAGTAAAAGTGGAAGTTCCATTTACAGCAGGTAGAGGTGACGCAACTCAAGAGCAAACAGACATTGAGGCCTTTGGGTTTTTAGAGCCAACGGCTGATGCCTTTAGGAACTATGCTCAAGACTCTCAAAAGAAACAGGCCGAGATTCATTTGATTGATAAAGCTCAGCTATTAGAATTAACGGCTCCTGAAATGACCGTTTTAATTGGTGGCCTAAGAGTCCTTAAAGCAAATCATGATAATTCAAAGTTAGGTGTTTTAACGAGTAAATCAGGAACTCTTACAAATGATTTTTTTGTGAACCTTTTGGATATGAAAATTGAGTGGAAGAAGGCGAAGCAAGAAGGGGAATTTGAAGGATTTGTTCGATCTACTGGAAAGCTTAAATGGACTGCTACCAGAGGAGATTTGGTATTTGGCTCTAACTCAGAGCTTCGTGCAATAGCGGAAGTTTACGCACAAGATGACAACAAAGAAAAATTTGTGAAAGACTTTGTAAGAGCTTGGGTTAAGGTGATGAACTTAGATCGTTTTGATAAGAAATCGGCGCGAGTTTAAGTCTAGTTTGATTGAAAAATGGGAGCCACTCACTTTTATGGGAGTGGCTTTTTTTATTTGAAAGACTTTTGACTTTAAAGCTGGCAGCTTTAAGGCGAAATTGCTGCTAGCAAGAACAGGGGAATAAAAAAAAGCCCAGCAAATATGCTGGGCTTGAGATATTCAATATGGATGGGAGCGTATTGTAAAAAACTGCCAGTGGCAGATTTTTATGATGCGCAGTCGCCGGCGAAAAAACTTCCCAGTTTTTTTGCGTCTAGGCGACCATAAATGGGAAATCCTGCTAACAAGAACCGTGGAATAAAAAAAGCCCAGCAAATATGCTGGGCTTGAGATATTCAATATGGATGGGGTAGCAGGATTTGAACCTGCGCATGACGGAATCAAAATCCGTTGTCTTACCGCTTGACGATACCCCATCAAGTGAGGCTAAATTTATCCCCAAGGCTGCTGCGGAGCAACTTATATTGCGGCATGTTAATAGAGAAAATATTACTCTTTCGGTAGACTTGCTAAGCTATCGCCCATCTTTTTGATTTCTGCTTCATATGCATCAAAAATCATTTTCTCGATTTCTGCTCGAGTGTCTTGGTTGATAGGGTGGGCGATGTCTTTAAACTGGCCATCTTTGCGTTTCTTGCTCGGCATCGCTACGAATAGTCCAGTGTTACCATCAATGATCTTCAAATCACGAATGATAAAGCAATCGTCGATGGTTAGAGAGACATAGGCCTTAAGGCGATCTTCGTTCACAGGGTAGACTTTTACTTCTGTAATCTTCATTGTTCATCCTTTGCTGAATACGAAATATCCATTGTTGTAACTTCTTATCGGGATGATGTTTGCTGGACTTAAGTCAAAAGCGAGAAGATTTATTTTCTCAAAATGATACGGAATCTTTGATGAAGACGAAAAAAAAGGCTCCTTGAGGAGCCCTTTCTATGTTTTCTATGGTTATTTTATTTAGTGGCAGTGATGTTTAATTTGATTTGAGCAAGGTCACCAATCACGTTTTTCCCTACAAAGCTTTTAAACTTGCTAGCTAGGCTTCCCAATAAATCATCATCAATGGTCTTGTTGTATTTGATACCGTAATCACGACGATCAAAAGTTACGTTATATGCATCTTTAGGAGCCATAATCATTAATTTATCGCCTTGCATTTTTGTATTCACTTTTAAAGTGATTGCTTTGCTAACGTCTTTAATTTTTAAATTACCAGTGATTTCAGCGCTTCCGTCTTTTGCAACTTTAAAGCTTTTTCCTGCCTCTGAAATAAATGTTGCTTTTGGGTGATCTTCTACATTAAAGAAGTCTGCAGAGCGAAGGTGCTTATCTCTTTTTGGCATATCAGTATCGATGGAGGATACTTCGATTTCTACTTTTAAATCTTTAACGGTGTTTTTGGCGGCATCATAGTCAAAGCTACCATTGTATTTTTTGAAATGGCCTACAACATCAGTTGCTCCAAAATCATCATCGCCCTTTTTAACGTTTTTAGAAATTACAAATTGAAGTCCTTTTTCATTGTTTTCGAATTTATAAACTTCTGCTTGAGCAAAGTTTAGTGAAACAAACATAGCTGTGATAAGTAAAATTAAATTTTTCATTTTTGCTGATCCTTTCTTTATTAGCAGGAATATTACAATTAGAAATGGATCAATTTACAAGATGAAATGAGAAAAAGATTGGAATTATTTAGTTTGAAAATCTAGATGAGAATTACTTGATAAATGCATAAAAAAAAGGCCTGCATTTGCAGGCCGGATAATTAAAATTAAGGTTCTATATAGAGGACGATGATGTAACTTCCTCTTTGGACTCTAACTAGGTTAGCTTCTTCTCTTAAGGCTCTAACGGCGGTTCGAGCTGTTTTTACTTTCTTTCGGTTTATGTCCAAGATTATGTCTCCTACGCTTAGGCCAGCTTTTGCTGCAGGGCTGCCAGTTTCCACTTCGTAGACTACGGGGCGAGGAATAAAATTAACTCCAATGCTTTGAGCCATTTCTTTGGTTAAATCTGCCACTTGAAAGCCTAATTTGTATGGAGCCTTTAAGGTTTCTGGCGAGCTATCTTGAACTTTTTGTGGGCTACCTGGTTCTTTGGTTTTTAGACTCACATTGATTTTAGTGGTTTTTTGATTTCTTAAAAGTTCCAGCTCAACATCGGTGCCAGCATTGTATTTTGCGATTTCGTTATGGAGCCTGCGAATGTCCTCAATTTCTTTTTTATTGATTTTACGAATAATGTCGTAAGGGCGAACACCTGCAGCTTCCGCGGCACTGCCTTCCATTACATCTGTTACTAAAACTCCCTTGTTGTCGGATAGACGTAGAGCTTTCTGGATTCTTGGAGTGATAGGAGCAATTGAAATTCCAAGGTAGCCTCGATCAATTTTACCATTCTTTTTAAGTTGTGGAAGAAGGTTTTTTACAACATCAATAGGTATTGCAAAGCCTAAGCCTTGAGCGCCCTTGATAATGAAGGTATTTACTCCAATTACATCACCATCAAGGTTTACCAATGGCCCACCAGAGTTTCCTGGGTTAATACTGGCATCCGTTTGAAGAAAAGGATAAATTCCAATTTCAGCCACTTCTCGTCCTTTTTGTGAAATGATTCCTTTTGTGACTGTGTGGCCTAGGCCTAGAGGGTTACCGAAAGCAGCGACCCATTCTCCAACTTCCACTTTTGAAGAGTCGCCAAGGGCAGCGGTTGGAAGTTTCTTTTTGGCATCAATTTTAATTAGAGCAATGTCGGTTTTTTCATCTCTACCGATTACTTTGGCCTTATAAAGTTCTTTAGCGTTTTCCTCTAGTTGAACTTCGATCTCGTCGGCAGAATCTATTACGTGGTTGTTGGTAATAATTAAACCGTCTTCACTGATAATGAAGCCAGTACCTAGGGCCGTGGAAGGTTGTGGGTTTCCTCGGCGAGGATTGATTCCATAAAATTGTTCAAACATATCCATAAAAGGATCGCGGAAGTTGGGCCTCTGTGGGAGTTGGGTCGTCCTAATGTTTACGATGGCTGGATTTACTTTTTTAGCCAATTTGATGAAAGCAGTTGATAGATCGTGCTTTTTTGCTCCATAAGCTAGGGGGCTTAAGAGGCTGAGTGAAAGGATCAGTAGTATACTTGATTTCATTTTTCCTCCTTATGAATTCACATATCGCATTTTTAAATCGCTTACTAAACGATCTAAAAGGTTTTGTTCCTCGGAACTTAAATTGTTTTTGGTTTTGTCTCTGAGAACCTCGAGAAGGTCGATATTAAATTTTGCCATCTCTTTGTTTTTTTCATTTTTCCCTGTTTGTGGATTAGCAATGTCTCCTAGGCCCATCATGGCAGCAGAGCCTATTGACATAACTAGGCTAGAGAAATCGGCTTGCATCGGTTGGCTCATAAAACTTCCTTTGCTTCATTAGATTGGATATTGCCCAATGAGTTTTTCAATACGCTCTCTCGCTGTTGGTTGAGATTGGAACATGCCAGACCAACCGTATTTAGGAAGAGGGTTCATGAAAAAAATATGAGCAGTGTCTTTAGGTACAAGTTGTGGGTTGGTGGCTACCAAGCTTTCAAGTTTCCAAAGGGATTTGGCAAGAGCCTTTGGTTTTGCTGTGAGATCTGAGGTAAGCTGATCTAACTGAAAAATGGCAGATTTCGATTGCATTCTCCGAACCAACCAAGCGGAAAGGGGAGCGACTAGACCAGTTACTGGGCCAAGCTCTTCTTTGAAGGGCTTGCCAAAGCTTATTAAGTAATCAATTGCTTCAGCGGGTTTTAAAGTTCCAGCAACAATTGCTGAGCAGAGTGTTGCGGTAAAGGTGTAGTGGTTTTTTATTTTTAACATTTCAAAAGCAATTACGCTTTCAAGTTCGTCGCGATCTAACTTTTCTAGGAGCGGGCGGCTAACTAAAATAGAGGCTGAGCTTCCGGACTTAGAGGTACTGAAAGCGGTGGGGGTATTTAAATCGCAAATGAAAATTTCGGGAGCATGCATATGTAATCGGTTAGCTAGCTCGGTTACAAGATTCTCTAGTTGATATGGGTCTTGGCCTTGGATGGGCTTACTGTGAAATAAACTTTTCAGACGGATATCGCCGTAAAAATAAACAAGACTGTTTGAGACAATGGCTAGGATAAATGCTGCCAAAAGTCCTTGGCGACCACCAAGTTCTTTTCCAATGTACATAATGATTAAAGAGAAGGCTCCCAAAATGGTCCAAGCCACATAAGACTTATTCATAACCAAAGATAATACTCCTGTCGGAGCCTAATTTGTAGCTATATGCATAACGTCAAGAATCAAAAATAATATTTTATTTTTACAGACTGAAACTTGCGGTGAATGGCAAAGAGTTTTAAAATTTTAGATGCTCAGGTTTCGTCAGTGACTGATGAAAATAGCGACAACTTTTAGGAGAGTGACGGTGGATGTAGATATTCTCGCTTTGAATGCCCAGATCGAAAAAGATAGTGAATTTGTTAGGAAGGTTTTGCAAGAGACCTCAAAGGTAATTGTCGGACAAAGAGAAATGCTAGAGGGAGTTCTTTCTGGATTGTTGACTGGGGGCCATATTTTGCTTGAGGGTGTGCCTGGTCTAGCAAAGACATTAACGATTAGTAGTATGGCTCAGGCCGTTGGTTTGAATTTTCAAAGAATTCAATTCACTCCAGACCTTATGCCTTCTGATTTAGTTGGAACAATGATCTATAACCAAAACACAGGTGAATTTGCAGCTAAAAAGGGCCCTCTTTTTACCAATATAGTTTTGGCGGATGAGATCAACCGTGCCCCTGCAAAAGTTCAGTCTGCGCTTTTGGAAGCCATGGCTGAGAAGCAGGTTACGATTGGTGAAACCACATATAAATTAGATAACCCATTTTTGGTTTTAGCTACCCAAAACCCACTGGAGCAGGACGGAACCTATCCTCTACCTGAGGCGCAGATGGACCGTTTTATGTTTAAAATCGAAGTGGAATATCCAAATCGAGATGAAGAAAAACAGATTTTAGACTCTATGAGTGCAAGTGAAGTTCCTCAAATTGAGAAGGTTGTAACTTTGGAAGAGATTTTACGAGCAAGAAGTTTGGTGGATAAAATCCACGTAAATGAAAAATTAAAAAACTATATCGTTGAAATCACAATGGCTACGAGAAATCCTGCGGAATATGGGCTAGGGCACCTAGGTAGCTTGATACACCTTGGTGGATCACCTCGTGCCACTATTAGTATGGTGAAAGCTGCCAAGGCGCAAGCTTTCATGCAATCCCGTGGATATGTAACTGCGGATGATGTAAAGAGCATTGCTCATAAAGTTTTACGACACCGTTTGATCTTAACTTATGAAGCCGAAGCGGAAGATGTAAGGTCTGATGCTCTGGTAAACGAAATTTTAGAAAGTATCGAGGTTCCTAGTTGAGTTTACCACCGGAGATTCTCAAAAAAGTTAAACTGATTGAGATCAGCACCCGAAAATTGGTAAATAATATTTTTATGGGTGAATACCACTCTGCTTTTAAGGGGCAGGGAATGACTTTTTCTGAGTTTCGAGAGTATGTTCCTGGTGATGATGTAAGAGACATTGCTTGGACAGTGACTGCGAGAACGGGAAAGGCTCACATCAAGCGCTATGATGAGGAAAGGGAGTTAACTACTTTCTTGGTAGTGGATGTTTCTGGCAGTGGTGATTTTGGATCGGGAGAGTATAGCAAAGGAGAGGTGATTGTTCACCTGGCCGCGCTTTTAGGTTACAGCGCTGCTAAAAATAATGATCGTGTTGGTTTATTAAGTTTTTCTGATCAAATTGAAAGTTTTGTTCCGCCCAAAAAAGGTATGGGACAAGTTCATAGAATTTTACGAGATCTTCTTTATGAAAAGCCTCAGTCCAATAAAACTGACCTTAGAGGTGCATTAGAGCATTTAAATAGTAGTCTTAGGAAAAAAGCGAATATTTTTGTGATTTCTGATTTTATAGCCCCTGATTATTCAAAACCTTTGAAGTTATTGGGAAGAAAACACGATTTAACTGCTATTTGGATCCATGATCGTAAAGAAAAAGTCTTACCTGATCTTGGTTTAATTCAAATGTATGACCCAGAAAGTGATGAAATGATTTGGGTGGATAGCTCTGATCGTGGGGTGCGAAAAGCCTACGAAGACTACTTTAAAAAAGAAGATGTGGATCGTAGAAATCTACTGCGTAAGTCCGAAGTGAAATTAGTGGAAGTGGATTCCAGTGGAAATTACGTTGACCCTTTGGTTGCGTATTTTAAAAAGAGGAATAGAAGTGGCTGACGAAAAAGCAAAGGCAGAGGATAAGTCTGTCGATAAACAATTGCCAGAGCAATTGCCTGCAATTCAATGTAAGACGCTGTCTTCAAATGAGGACCGTTTGTTGAATTTTGCCTATCGAAATCCTCAGGAGCCAGCGGAATTAAAGATCAACCAGCTTAGCGTTGGTGACGAGTTTATCTTGAGTTGCCAAGGGGATTCCTTTGATTTAATTCCAGATCAATTAAAAGTCATATGGTCGAAAGAAACCCCACAGAATATCAAAGATTACTCTCTTAAAATTTTAGAGGTAGAGAAAAACACAGCCTCTGAAATCTCCTTTCGAGCGAAAAGTTTTATAGCTGGTAAGCAAAAACTTAATTTTAAATTAGACACTGCCACAACGATTTATGAGGTGCGTGCTTTAGAGTTAAATGTGGCAAGTCTTTTGGAATTTTATCCAAAAGGATATAACGACCCTAAAGAGGCTGAATTAGTCGATAAGGCTGAGGAGGGTTTGCAAAAATTTATGCAAACCCAAGAGCCAAAGCCTTTTCCAGCCATTGGTGGAGTTGAGTTAACTTACCCAAATTTTCTTTGGTATTTCCTTGGCTTTGTTTTGTTATTGGCGGCCATTGCGGTTTTTTTCTCTTACCAAAAACAAAAGAAGAAAAAACAAGAGCAAAAGCGTTGGGAAGAAAGTCGAAGTCCTATTGGTTCTCATAAAGACTTTCATAAAAGCCTTCGTGGTCAAGAGCGTGCCTGGTATACAGGAGATCTAGAGGCGCAGCTGCTAATGGATGATTTGTATAAATCCTTGAGACTATTTTTCTTCCGTGAGTATAAATTAAATGATCAGATTAAAAACCATAAACACATTTTAGAGTTTTTTAAAAAGTCGAAAAGCACCAAAGAATCTCTAATTAAACGACTGCAGATTTTGTTGGACGAGTTATCGAATACGGCTGAAATGAAGCAAATTGGAAAAGAGGCTGTTCAAGACTATTTAAAACGCTCTCGCGAGTTGGTCGATCATTTGTACATTCGAGGAGGCTTATAATGCAATTACAGTCTGAATATGCTTTGTTGCTTTTGCTTCCCGTACTATTGCTAATGTACTGGGTTTATCGACATAAGAAAAAACGTTCTAGTTATTTGGTATTTAGTCACCTACCACCGGTTTTAAAAAATGCTGGTTTGAAGCAACGTTTGGCGAAGTTTCCTTCGGTATTAAATTTCTTGGTACTGGCTTTGCTGGTATTTATTTTGGCGAGACCTCAAAGTTCTGAGTCGAAAATAAAAAGAAATGTGGAAGGAATTGATATTGTAGTAGCTTTGGATATTTCCGACTCAATGTTGATTGAAGACATGCAGCCGGTAAATCGATTGGAAGCTTCCAAAGAGGTAATTAAACGCTTTATCCAGGGGAGGCTATCGGATAGAATCGGTCTGGTGGTTTTTTCAGGTGAAAGCTATACAAGAGTTCCACCTACTTTGGATTATCCAGTGTTACAGCGTAGTTTAAAAGAGGTTACCACTACCAATAATATGAAAATGGGGACCGCCATTGGCGTTGCCTTAGGGAATGCGGTTAGCCGTTTACAGGATTCAAAAGCAAGGTCTAGAGTCGTTATTTTACTTACCGATGGGGCGAACAATACGGGAACCATTGCTCCGGAAGAAGCCTTATCCATTGCGAAAGGTTATGGAATCAAAGTGTATACCATCGGTATGGGAAAAGAGGGGAAAGCGATGCTACCTGTTTACCGTAAAGATGTTTTTGGTAACACTAGAAAGACTTATCAGCAAATGACTAGTTCCGTGAACATTGAACTTTTACAAAGCATCGCAGAGCAAACCGGCGGAAAGTTTTATAGAACGAATGATGAAAAGGCTCTAGAGTTGGTGTTCCAGCAAATTAATCAATTAGAGAAAACTAAAATTGATATCAAGCAATACACAAAATACAACGAAGAATACCAAGCTTATTTAAAGTATTTGGGAATTTTATTATTGTCCTCCATTTTGATTTCTAATTTTTACTTGAGGAGGACTATCTAATGTTTCGCTTTATGAACCCTGAGTACTTATATGCTATCGCTGTACTTCCAGTTCTCTATATAATAGTTAGAATCCAGGTGAGCAGGCGAGCGAAGAAGTTGAAGCAAGAACTTGGTGAAAATCTATCTGACTTTTTAACTTCAAGTTATTCCGCAAAACGTAGGCTATGGAAATTTCGATTTGAGTTGTTTGCTTTAATGTTCTTGTTAATTGCCATGGCCAGACCGCAAATGGGACAAGGGGAGCAAAAAGTGAAATCCACAGGAATTGAACTAATGTTAGCTGTGGATGTGTCTAAAAGTATGTTATCGGAAGATGTGAAACCTTCTCGTCTACAGTTTTTAAAACGGGAGATGGGAGTTTTGTTGGATCGACTTGCTGGGGATAAAGTTGGTTTAGTGGTCTTTGCTGGTAGTAGTGCTCTTGTCAGCCCTTTAACTAATGATTATTCTGCCTTAAAAATGTTTATTGATGGGTTAACGCCAGAGTCTGTTAGCTCTCAGGGAACCAATTTCACCAAAGCCATTGATGAGTCCGTGAAGGCTTTTGAAAGAGGCGGAATTGAGTCTGATGAAAGCATTCGAGTGTCACGAGTTCTATTGATTAATAGTGACGGTGAGGATAACGAAGAGGGGGCCTTGAAAGCTGCGGAAGAAGCGAAAAAGAAGGGAGTTAGTATCTTTTCTTTGGGGTTTGGAACTGCCAAGGGTGGAAGTATTCCAATTCGTGACGAACGTGGTTATTTAAAGGGCTACAAACAAGATCAGAATGGCAATATTATTGTTAGTCAGGCCAAAACTAAGCTCTTGCAAGACATTGCTCAAAAGGGTGGAGGAAACTACTATCATTCTGTGATTGGTGGATACCATATTGAGGCTTTATTAAAGGATTTTAATCAATTGGAAAAAGCCGAATTTGAATCCAGTGTTGCTAAAAACTATAACGAGTACTTTCAGTATCCTTTGTTTCTAGCATTTTTATGCTTGTTTTTGGAAAGAGCCATCGCTTCTAGAAGATCAAAAACCGGAAAATGGAAAGGTCGTTTCACGGAAGGAGCTAGTGCATGACGAAGTTACATTTAGCGGTGCTAGTTGGTTTAGGTTTTGGTCTCTCTGCAAATGCAGATATGTCTATGCGTGATATCTATGAAAATAATCAAGCGGTGCAAAGGATGCGCGAAGAGGATTTAGCCGCCGCTAGTGAAATTCTACATAACTTAGTTTCTAGTAAGCCCAATTCAGGGATCCCAAAACTAAATTTGGCAGGGCTTTATGCTTCTAACCAGGATTTGGAAGCTTCCAAGGGCTTGTTAGAAGAGTTGGTGCGCTCCTTAAAAAATCCTGAGGGGAGTTTGGGCTTGAAGGATTCTGAAAAGCGTTTTTTGCTGTTTGCAGCGCACTTCAATTTAGCCTATATCAGTTCTTTGGATAAATCCAAAGCCAAAGAGGCGGTTGAGAACTATGCAATTGCTTTGAATTATGAGCCTAATGATATTGCAACGAAACTTAATATCGAGCTTTTAACAAAAAGCCAGCAAGGTAGTAGCAATAGCGAAAATCAGCAGGATCAAAAGCAAGACCAGAAAGACCAAAAGGATAATAAAGATCAAAAGCAACAAGATCAAAAAAAATCTGATAAGCCCAATTACAAAGATCAGAAAAAACAGCCGAAACCGCAGTTTAAAGAAAACGATTTGAAGAAACAAGATGTGCGTAGGATTTTCCAAGAGCTGAAGCGACAGGAAGAAAAAATTCGTGCAAAGATGAATAAAAAAGATCAGGAAGAGCCAGAAAATGATAAAGATTGGTAAAAATGCCTTATTATGCTTGGTGGCTTTCTTTAGTCTTTGGGCTATGGGAGCTGAGGTTGAAATTCGCACTGCGCTTGACCGAGACAAAGTAGAAATTGGTGAAAGCTTTCAATTGCAAGTTAGCATTGATGCGAATGGTTCTGTGGATGTAAATCCTCCGGAGTTTCCTAGGGTGGAGAATTTTTTACTTTTGGATACCGGCCAAGCCACGAGCCAACAGGTTCGCTTTGTAAATGGCAAGGTGGAGAGTAAAAGAACTTTAACTTTTACCTATGAGTTGCAAGCAAAAAAAATAGGTGATTTGTCCATTCCAAGTATGAATGTAATTGTGGATGGCAAGCCGATGAAGACCAAAAACATTCGAGTTAAGGTGGTGGATGCAGGCACATTGCCAAGTCGTCCTCAAGCAAGAAACAATCGCTTTGGAAACTCTCCTTTTGGTAATTTTCCTGGTTTTGAAGATGACCCTTTTGATCGTTTGCTGCGAAATAGAAATCGCGTTCCTCAACCTAAACCTGATTCTTCAGTAAGTTTAAACCCTAATGAGGCTTTTCAAATTCGCGTGGTAACGGATAAGACAGAGGTTTATGTCGGGGAGCAAGTTACGGCTAACTACTACATTTATGTTCCTGGCAAATATGTTTTAACTAGCTTTGATGCTGTGAAGTATCCAAACCTTCAGGGTTTTTGGAAAGAAGATATAGAGATGGCGCAAAGCCTTAGATATGAATCTGTAGTGGTGGACGGAATGCCGTACAACCGTGCCTTGTTGGCAAGCTATGCATTGTTTCCGATTAAAGAAGGAAATGCTAAGCTGGATGAGTACAAAGCAAAATGTGACATGGCGATTTCTGGTTTTATGGGGTTGGGCAAACCGCGATCTTATACCAAGTCTAGCTTGCCCATTACTTTGAAAGTGAAGGCATTGCCTTTACAAAATCGTCCAACAAATTTTACGGGTGCTGTGGGGAATTTCCAAATGACAGCAAAGCTAGGTGCGGAAAGAATAAAGGCGCATCAGCCATTTAGTTATATTTTAAAAGTGGAAGGGGAAGGCAATGCGAAATCCATTGAATTTCCAGTCTTAGATCTACCACCAAGTCTTGAGTTATTTGATCAAAAAGAAGAAAGTAAGTTTTTTAAAGACGGAAGGTCTTTTAAAGAGTTTACCTTGTATTTTATCCCGCGGGAGGAAGGGGAGTTAAAAATACCTGAAATTAGCATGGGTGTTTTTAATCCTTCTACTGAAGTTTATGAACAAATTAAAAGTGGTGAAGTGATTGTATCGGTGGCTCCTGGGGAAAAGCCTCAAATTGCCGGGGTGAATCCAGAAGATTTGAAGGACAATGCAAAGGCGACAAAACCTAAATCAAGACAGTTGTTTCCCTTTGTTTTTGATGAAGCCTCTTCTAGCTTTTTACATAAGAATGCCGGTTATGCCAATTTGTTATTGTTTTTACTGATTCTTGTATTCAGTTTTCTTCATGCGAAAAAAGAACTAGCATGGGGAGGAAAGCAGCAAAAGATCATCGAAGTTTATGAAAATAGATCGAAAAAGTTAAAAGCCCATCATAAATCTGAAGATTTAAGAAGCTTAGGTGTGGAAGGAACGAACACCATCTACTCCATTTTAAATTTATGTCTAGATGATGTTGAATCTGGTGCTGAAATTGATAAAGTCTTGGTAAAGCTTAGTCCAAAAGTTAGGGCTGAGATTGAAGAGCCTTTGAAAAAGTCTCTTAAAGATTTTCAAAGTATGGCATTTGCCCCTGAGGAAATTTTAGGGACTTATAAAGATCAAGATAAACGAAAAAAGATTATCCAAGATATGGATCAGGTTCTTAAAAAATTGATAGAAAAACATGAGTCTTAGGACTCTGTTCGGGTCTAGCTATCGAAAGGTCTAGAAATGCCTTAGAGAGGGGCGAATCTTTGGTCTTGTTTGAGGAATTTCTCCTCGCTAATTTATTTTTAGTTTACTTATGTTAGACTGAAATTCGGATTGAATACCAGATCAATCAAGGAAGGTTATATGCGTCTTTTATTGAGTTTAGTTTCCCTATCTGTTCTTTCTGCCTGCGGAACATTTACTCCTGTAGTTATTGATACGCAGAGAAATATTGAAAAAGAAGAGATTACCTTGGATGAGAACGAGCCAATTGGTGGAGAAGTGCCTCATGAGGTAAATGCTCAGGTGAACAAATGGGTGAAGTATTTCACCGGACGTGGTCGTCGTCATATGGAGAGATATCTGTCTCGTAGTACTCGTTATGAAGCGGTAATGAAACAAATTTTACGTGAAGAGCAAGTGCCTGAAGATTTGTTTTATGTTGCTTTGATTGAATCCGGTTTTAGAAGTTCAGCTAGATCCCATGCCAATGCAGTTGGTTACTGGCAGTTCATTCGCGGAACGGGAAGAGCTTACGGCCTGCAAATCAATGCAGTGATGGATGAAAGACGCGATCCAGAATTAGCGACTCGTGCCGCTGCCAGGTACTTAAAGTCCTTACATACGCTATTTAATGATTGGTATTTGGCTATTGCCGCTTATAATGTTGGTGAAAATCGTGTGAAACGCCTGGTTATGCGTTACCAGACAAGAGACTTTTGGACACTTGCTCGAAGAAGAAAGCTTCCAAGAGAGACGATCAATTATGTACCTAAATATTTAGCGGCAAGAATGATTGCAAAGCGTCCAACTCAATATGGCTTTGATAAAGTTGAGTACCAGCCAGGATTAGACTTTGAAACCTTGCAAGTAAGTTACCCTGTGAATTTAAAAACCTTAGCTGGAAAGCTTGGCATTGGTGTAGATGAATTTAAAGAGTTCTACAACCCAACTTATTTAACCGACTATGCACCAACCACTAAAAAACGTGGTGGCTTAACTTTAAGAATTCCTAAAGGTAAGTTGTACGCGGCTCAGGAATATGCTCTTGAGTCGAAAGTAGTAGATGTTGCACAAATGAACCGTCTATTAAATACAAAGTACGCCTATCACCGTGTTCGTCGCGGTGATACTTTAAGTGGAATTGCTGTTAGGTATCGTACTTCTATTCGAACTTTAAAAAGAATCAACCGATTAGGAAGAAGGAATCTTATTCGTGTTGGGCAAAGGTTAAACGTTCCATTGTACTCAGGGGCTAGAATCCTTGCCAGCAGTAGTCCATCTGCGAAAGTGGCTTCTTATTCTGGTGAAAAAACCATTCACCGAGTCCGTAGAGGGGAGTCTCTTGGAGTGATTGCCGAAAAGTATGGAGTGGGTTTAAGTAAGGTTTTAAGAGCCAATAGTCTTTCGAAAAGAAGTAAAATCTATGTTGGTCAAAAAATTATTATTCCAGGAAAGCATTCCATCAAAACAACACAAAGACATGGTTCTAGTTATGTGGTGAAAAGAGGGGAAACCCTTTTAGGGATCTCCAATAGAACCGGTGTTAGTTTATCAAATCTTCTTAAATACAATGGCTTAAATCGACGCTCTAAAATCTATGTGGGACAAAAAATTAACTTAACGGCTTCAAGAAGTGTAGCCAGTAAGAAAGTTCACCGTGTTCGTCGTGGTGAAACGCTATCACACATCGCTGTAAAATACGGTGTAGCCATTCGTCAAATCGCTCAAGCAAATGGTATTAAGCGCAATCACCGTATTCAAATCGGTGAAAGTTTAGTAATCCCTCATTGATTGTTTTTCTCTGTTTTTTGGGCTCCTGCCTTGCTCGGTTTTAAGCGAATTCATACCTAATAAGAAGCTCTTTCTTTTTAGCTTAAGCGAAAAACAGGTTTTTTCTCAGATGAATTAAACTCAATTTAGTCCGCGGGAATAGTTTTTGGGGTAACTCTTAAGATGTCTTTGTTTAATTTATGATTCAAATAAGAATTGGAAAACCTGTATTTAGGGGGGGCAAAGCAACCTACTAAAGAAGGTGTAAGTTCCTAAAATTCAGGTTTAGCAGTTATATCATTGAGCAAAACAATTGATGAATACAAAGCCCGGAGGCACTGGAAACTTCTCCTCGAAGGACGCGTACCTCCGTGTACTCGCCGGTTTCGACCGCTCACACCTATCGCCTATATAAGAGTAGAGAGCTTCTTTGGAGGAACAGTGACACAATGCTAGCGCGTTTTGCGGATCGATCGCTTCACGCTAACCGGAGGTCCTTCGAGGAAAAGTTTCCAGTGCCTCCTCTTGCTAAAATATTGAATAATTTAAACGCATTTTTTGAGAAAGATTTTTCGGAGTTTACTTGTTTAAAAAGCCTAATTACTTGGATATGATAATTTTTCAAAAAAAACAGGAAGTTTGGGGAACTTCCTGTAACACAAGGGTTGTATATATTTTAAAAAGATGGGGTTCTTTTAAAAATCTGGATTCATTACTTGGAAAACCTTGTTGGTCTTCGCAATTTGTACTCTTACTTTATCGCCGTATTGGCTAAGGATGGAGTTTTCAACGGGTACGTAAACGTTTGCTTCTTCAATCACTGCTTCGATGCAGCGTACGTCTTCTGATTTTTTCATTTGAACTTCAAGAGCAGAGATAATTACTACTAATTCGTTTTCTGTTTTCACGATGGTGTGAGTCACAGGGGTAAGTTCATTCATACAGTGGTTTAATAAGAACTCAGCTTTAACAACGAGGGCGTCCTCAGCACGAAGTAATTCTACCGCGTTTAAACTTGGCTCTGTGTATCCAATCACTTCTTTAACGCTAGAGTCAGTAAGATTATTAAAAGCTACAGCAAAAGAGTTTAAGCTAACTGCACTGATGAAAATGAATGATAAAATTGATTTCATTTTTAATCCCCCGTTTGGTTCCTGTTTGTTATAAGGAATTCAGGGGGTAAGTGAAAATTATTCATTATGATAAAGGCTCATTAGAGAAACTTATTAGGTTTAGATTTCTTTCCATAAAAAGGATTGAAAAATTGTAATAATCAATAAAATTCAAATGATATCAATAGTTTATTGTGCTTTGCCTTGGGCGAGTTAAATTAGTTTAAAGCGCAAAAAGCGGAGTTGATGAACTGCGAAAAGATAAATTTTTTCTGTTTCATTAAGGATTTTAAAATTATCAGCAAACTTTTTAATCCAATCTAATGAAGTCTTTAGGAAAGCTTAATTGCTATGAGTACGATGTTTCTCTCTTTTAATTTGGATTGATATGAAGTTTAGCCTAATTTTTAGACTTTTTACTTCCTAGGGTGTTTATGGAGGGGAGTTTTGAACCTAGGCGACTCGGTATCAAGGCTTTTCAAGTGTATTCCTACGGCTTTGGTTGATCCTAAGACTTCTTTGCACTATATCTTAGTCTTTCAGAAAACTAATGTTTTTGCCTAATCTTGCTAGTTCTAAGTTTCTAGGTGGTTTTGGTAAAAGTATAGATGGAAATGTAAAAACAATCCTCTCGAAACTTCGAGATATGACAGGGAGATAAAATGGCTGGAGCTCCAAACCCATTTGAACAACAACGCCCCATTGAAGGGGTAAAGCATATTATTAGTATATCTTCAGGAAAAGGGGGAGTAGGGAAGTCTACGATGACCTCTAATCTTGCCATTGCCCTTGCAAAAGCGGGAAAAAAAGTTGGTCTATTAGATGCCGATATTTATGGACCAAGTGTGCCTAGGATGTTTGGAGCTGTAAATCAACGCCCTGAAGTGACCAAAGACAATAAGATCATTCCTTTGGAAAGGTATGGCGTTAAATTAATGAGCATGGGTTTTATAACGGAAGAAGAAGCAGCCCTTGTATGGCGAGGGCCAATGCTTTTTAAAGCCATGGATCAAATGCTAAGAGATGTGCAGTGGGGAGAATTAGACTACTTATTAATGGATCTACCTCCAGGAACAGGGGATGTGCCTTTGTCTCTAGCGCAGAAGGTACCAATTTCTGGAGCTGTAGTGGTGACCACTCCGCAAAACATTTCCCTAATCGATGTTAAAAAATCCATCGATATGTTCGAGCGAACGGGGACTCCTATTGTAGGGATGGTGGAGAATATGGCTTTCTTCCGCGGACCAAAGGGAGAAGAGCTAGAAATGTTTCCCACAGGCGAGCTAGATGCTTACCTTGATAAAAAGAAAATTGCAAAAGTAGCTCGTTTTGGCTTTTTTAATTCCATTGCCAAAGGTGGCGAGGCAGGAGTTCCATTCATGGAACAAAATGTAGATAGCCCAGAAAGCGCTGAGTTTAAGAATCTAGCAAATCTGTTGGTAGAAAATTATCAGTAAGAAAATATTTTTGACAAGTCAAAAAGTCTCCCTTAGAGGAGACTTTTTTTATTCCTTACCCCTTAAACTAATGGACTCAATCCCACAGCCACTACTACCATCGGAAGATAATATGCTTTTAATAAAAAGTTCTCCGTTCGGAAATTTATCGCCAAAGCTTTTGATATTATCGCTTATTTGGGTTTTTGAATTATTTTGACTGATT
>JAYZXX010000064.1:0-6532 GCA_036140815.1 Bdellovibrionota bacterium
TAGCTATAAATTTAATCTTCTGATCCATCTTGTTACACTCCATCCATGGCATAGGATTGCCCTCCTGTACCTAAAAGTGTAAACTATGTGCTCGGAATATTGTGTAAACTGTGTCTCGGGAAGGACACTACATAAGAGTAGCTTTTTTGCTCTTGCATTGGCTCTTGATGGGGTAATTTCTTTTCTTCTGCGGAGTATATGAGGGCTTAAAAGCCTTAGTACATGGAACTTATCCGCTACGATTTGGGACTTAGGAAAAAAGTCTTTTACAAAACTTTTATAGGTATCACACATATCCATAGCAACCCATCTTACATTTTCTCTACCTGGAATTGAGCCTAGCTGATCCCATAGCTCTGCTTGTGTTTTTCCTTTTACTAAAGCTCGTGGACGTTTATTTTTCATATCAACAACTACCGTAGCAAAAGTTTTTATCTTCCCTGTGCGACTGAAAAAATGCTCGTCTATCCCAATTTTCTCTGGCCAAGGGTAGTTCACTTTGGAGGATACTTTTCGCTGAAGCTCCTTAAATAAAGTTGTGTAGATAAAGCCAGAAGAGCATCGATAGGCTTTACGAACCTCTTTAAGGTTACTAAATTTTTCGCACGCCCAGAGGATACTTTTGCAGTATCGTTGAGTAACTCTACGCCTGGGAAGGACACCTTGAATAGGTTCAGTGAAGACTCGGTTACAGGGCTTGCATTTGTAACGTCTTTTTTTAATCTTTAAAGTAACGCTAAGCCCCCGCATGGGTTCATCCTTAATCGATACCCACCGGTGATCATAGACACTAGAACTAGGCTTAGCGCAGTGAATACAGACTTCATGTGAAGCCCTTTCCTTTTCACAAATCACTAATAGGTGCCCAATTGAGATTTTTCCATGAATTTTTAAAACTTTTACTTCTGGTAAACTAATAAACCGTGCTAACTTTTCTAGTGCCATAATCTTCCTTTTGATAGATTTTTAGGGTCGTATCTAAAATTCTATAAACATTGGATTTTTATGGCATTTTTTATTTTCAAATCTCAGGACCCACTATCAAGTGTGAAGATCCTATTTTTACGATGAGGGACTTAGTATTAATTATGTGAAGGCCATCATAAGGATGTCCAATCTATGGGGTTATTTCGTATGTCGAAAACTTGGGCGTCCATTCTTACCTGTGCCACAACCAAGGGGGCACGAAAAACAAAGGCTTGTAGAAAACTATTACAAAAATGGCAAACATGTTAAAAAGCCTGCCAAGGGATTCCCCCCTGATGAACTTTACAAAGCCAAAGAAAACCTCCCCGTTGAAAACTTTAACTGGCTTTACATCAGCTTGTGGCTAGGTCTAAGACCAAAAGAAATTGATTCACTACATGACAAAACAATGTGGAGACTGGAAAAAACACACTCTGGCCAGCAAGTCATTTCAATCTTTCAAACCAAAATAATCACAGTGCCCCCTGAAGATAGATGGAAACCTATTCCAATTCAATTCGACGAGCAAAAGGTGGCTTTAAAAATAATTAAATCTGGGAAGTTTAAACGACCAAACCTCAGGACTGTTCAAAAATATATCTAGGGGGAACGCATAACACTCTACTCTGGCAGAAAAGGATTTGTTGATTTGATGCTCTCTAAGAAACAGTCACTCGAAAATATTTCGATTTGGATGGGCCATGGAACGATTCACCGCACCTGGAGAAGCTACAAAGATAAATTGCAGTTTCATTTGTAGCAATTAAGAGGAGCCACATGACAGACAATTAAAAAACTAGCCTCCACACATACTATGTGAGAGCAAGCACACTTCATCAATGTCTTAAGAATTACAAAACACCCATCCTTTGGCCGCTGGCTAAGCACTTTCTTTCAAAAAGCAAACAGGCCTAGAGAACTTTTCAATCTGCCTTTAAGTGACCGATTAGAGAATATGCTAACAAGATGTTAATTTTAACTGCTATTTTTTTGTTAAAAAAAATTCTAATGACTGTTACTATATCAATAGAAAAAGTATATTTGTCATTTTATACAATTGATTAATATCGACTATGGAGGATAAGCGGATGAATATTGAAAGAAAAATCGCTAGCGTCTTCAATCTTACAGACGAAAATTGGATGAAGCATGCTAACCCATGGAGTGTCTGGACGAGGTACTCAGTATTACCAGTAATCATTCTTGCATTCTGGAGCAGAACTTGGATTGGTCTTTGGCACTTAGTTCCGGCTTCAATTGGTATTGCTTGGATGTTTTTCAATCCAATTCTTTTTAAAAAGCCGAAGTCTACTAATAACTGGGCATCTAAATCAGTACTTGGCGAAAGAGTATTTCTTAATAGAGATAAAGTGGACATACCTCCAATTCACAACAGTCCCATTCACAAAATATTGAATACCATATCGTCGATAGGAATGCTGATTTCTATCTGGTCAATAGTTACCTATTCAGTATGGGGTGCAGTTTTAGGTACGGCATTAGCCTACATAGGAAAGAGCTGGTATTTGGATAGGATGGTTTGGCTATACGAAGACATGAAAGGCAACGATGAATATAAAAAATGGCTTTATTAAACGGAAAAACACTCATCTTTAAAAAGAACTTTTAAGAAGGCTAAGAAGGCGACATGCGACTTTTTAAGAGCAACTGCGTTTGACACCTACACTCTGAAAAAGTTGACTATCACCCTCCCCCCAAAAAGAACCTTTTCACACAGTGGTTCCCCTAGAACAATATCACATACCCGATCCTGGGTTACTTGCATGAAGCCTAAACCAAGACCGGGATGCCGTCTTACGATATTTATTGACTGTTTTATGAAAAGAACAACAACCTAATCGCTTGCCACAATCGCAAGGGCATGGGTATTTATTTGCTATTCGTTTTTTCATTCCTAGTGATTGTAGAAGTTTTATTACTTGGCTTCGACTTTCAAGACCAAATATTTTCATATAATCAGCAATAATCCCTGGTTCTCCATGATCAAGCTCACCTGATATGAAACCATCCCCTCTTCGAATCTGTCTCGTGATTATGTATAAAAATGGAATCAGGCAGTTCTCTGCAAAACCAGAAAAAGTTGGACAAGAATTTATTTTCTCGATTAACCTTATCGGGGAACCAAGACAAAGAGACCCATCGCTATTAGTATGATGCTTCCCATCTCTTGGTATTTTTTCTTCAATTTCCCATACCTTTGGAAGTTCCCTTGGAAAAGTGAAAGGGAAGTGAATTTCAAGCTTATAGGTAGCTTCAATTTCAACTTCATCAATTGATCTTCGTTTGAAATCAAAGCCCCCCCTAAAGATCAGCTTGTCTTTATGTGCAGGACCCAACGACATACCAGGATAGTTGTCTAAGAACTCTGACTTGCCTATTTTATCAAACCTCATTTATTACTTGAAGTCCAAGGTGGTGATGGGTCACTAACTACATTAACTTTTTTAGTTTCCACTGGATTACTTCTCAATCCTAAACTTTTTTGTAACTCATCCTCATCAAGCTTTACTAAAAATTTTCTTGCTGCCTGAGTTGTAATATTGCTAGTAGTATCAGAAGAAAAGATATAATCAAAATCCCTATTAGCCTGTTCTAACCAATTCCAAAAGTTTTCTTCAAGCTGTAGTCTTCCCCCCTCAGCTGTACCCCATTTATCTGAGAAGTCTTCAGCCGGGTCGACTGGATTTGGAATACGAGGACTAGAACTATTTATCAAACTTCCCATTGAAGACAGAATACTTATTAAAGAAGATTCAAGGTCCATCTCGCCATTATATGCCTTTGCAGCCAATGTTGTAATAATAATAGAAATTGGCTTTGAATCTTCATTCCCCTGAAACATTATATCACGATGTCTTTTTAAAATCTGAATCACTCGCTGTAACGGAGCTTTTCGCTTAAAAAGAGGAAGTTCATCAACTTGAGCTTTCTCCATATAATCTTTTTTTACTGAATTTGTAATTTGTGATTCGAACCACTTCGCATACCCTTCTGGGTTACTAATTTGCCAATCATCAGTTATACTTTCAAAATCTGGATGACGATTATCAGTAATATTGGAAGTATTACTAGATACATTCTCCGCCAATAAATCAGAGGCTCCTCCCTTGCTTAATGCATCAAATATAATCTGCCTCCGGCTAGACTCAGCAGGTATACAAGGTACAATATCCATATGAAACTTTAATTCATCTTGATATTCTAAACGCCAGCACCTAGGTTTTTATTTTACGTCTTCTTTAATTCCACGAGCTTTTCTATAGCTTTCTAGTTCTTCTTTAACCATGTTTTTTATTTGTCTTTGGCTATGAGAACTCGTTGTCACGCCTTCTCTCAATTTACAACTTAAATCTAAGTCATATTCTTCTTTATCATCAAGAGGCCGAATTGCCGTTCCTAATCGAAAAGATCCTTGAGGGAATACATGAGGATTATTATCTTTTAAAATAGAACCATCCCTGCCGAGCCATTCTCCTAGGTCATCATATCTAGATTTTGCTTTTTCATATGCAGAATCTGGCAACTCTAATTTACCCAGCATCTCCTCTAGAATTTTATTTTTTTGTTCTTTATTGAGCATTATCTCTTCCTTTATTAAGAAACTTTTTTATCTCTTCAGATCTATGAGTGAATTCGCGATCGGCTCGTGAAATTAGATCACTAATCTGATTACAATCATCAAGTGGTAGGGGTATTTCAGATTCGAAATTCACTCTCAACAGGTGATCTGGGTTTAACAATAGCTTTAGGTAATTTTGTGTGGACTGCCCTTGCAGTGACATTAGAAAGTTTATAAAATCTTTTCCTTTCCATCCATTCAATAAACCCCACTTTTTATTTTCGATCATAGTTGTATAAGAAGCTTTAGAGAGACCAGTTCCTAGTGAAAGTATTTTAATCTCTTCTTTTAATTTACCTAATCGAGATTGTGCATCTATAACAGCCGCTAGAGCAGGGTTATTCGCCCACAACCCTCCGTCTGCTAAAGCATAAGCATCAATCTTAACCGGATCAAAAAAAGTTGGTGCGCTACAGGAAGCCAAGACAGCATCTTTAACATATACGTCATTGTCCCTTGTAAACTCTGCGGAGTAAGCCGATTTAAATACATGAACTCCACCATGTCCTATATCAGTTGAGGGCAAGAGCAGTGGAACTGAAACATCCCCAAGCTTTATATCTTGAAAAATTTCATCAAGGCGTTTCTTCAAAGCATCATTATTATATAAGCTATGAAAGGCTGGCTTCCATTTTTCAGGCCACCATGAAGACCGTGGGGAAAATATTTCGCCACCAAATTTTTTATACAATTCAACAACTTCATCTGGAGATCTTCCACATGCAAGGCCAGCTGCTATTATCGAACCGGTACTGGTTCCAGCATACATGTCAAAATATGATGTTGGGTCAATCCCCAGTCGTGATTTCACGCAATGTAAAACATGTGCAGGATACACACCACGCATTCCACCACCATCTATACTTAAAATTTTAAAATATTCTTTCGCCATATTCCCCCGAAAAAAGCCACTATTTGAATTTTAGTTATTTTTAGCACAAAGGAACTAGTGCTCAGATACACCTAATATGGGTACAATTTTAGATCCGTCAAGGCCACTAAGTGAGCCTTATTAATATTTCTTCAAAAAATTTCGCTTTTTTAGCCAGAATCGCCCAATTTCGTCAAAACGCTCGATATTAATAATATGAGGGTCAAATTAAATGCCCTCACATTTTTATCTAACTCATTGATTTCTTTGCCTAGGTGCACCATCTGTCTCCCCGACCATTTATTTATAAAGTCAGCCGATGTGCTGGCTTTTTTAGTTTCCAGTACGGCTCTACTCGATATTTCATACAAAGCTCTGTAACGCCAGGGCGAACTATTATGCACAGGCTTCGGAGCCTTACTTCGGCAGAAGTCTTCATCGAAAGGATTTTTTCGCTTGCTAATCTCAAGCACCCTCCCTGTTAACTGATTCTCACTGGCTGACACAATTGGGTGCAAGTCTTTGTTAGGGTAGCAGGTCTTTTCTCTCATCAAATCTGCAGTCAAAAAAAACTTATACCATTCGCTGTTTTTTAGGCCCTCTGCCGCTTAACAATTAAAATCAAATATCGAAAAACTCGCCTCAGAGCATCCGAAGCATTTTTCTGCATTCGGGTGACTAGCCGAGTTCAAGATGCCAATGCATCTAATGCTTGCGCTCCGAAAAAGTTGGCTATCACCCTATTCAATAGCAACTAAGCTTGCGAGGCATGTGTAACTCGCCCTTTACCACCAACAACAGGATATAAAATACAAACATCAGTTCCAACATCTTCGATCGAATCAATGTTAAATCTCCCACCAGCCATTTCTACTTTGGCTCTAATCGCATATAAACCTAAACCAGTACCTGATTTTTTACCGTAGCTAATCCCCTTATAGCCCAACTTACTAATAACCTTTGCTGGAATACCTTTACCATTATCAGAAATTGATATTTGGACATACCCGTCCTTTATTTCGACAGACAATTTTACCTGCAATTGCCTATGGGGC
>JAYZXX010000065.1:0-5115 GCA_036140815.1 Bdellovibrionota bacterium
AACCTGAAGATCTTCATCTAACTCATCCATGATATCATAAATGCTTTTTCCACTTGGCCATTCACTTTGTGGCTTTAACTTTACTACGCTTTCAAACATAGCCACCGGGGCCGGGTCCAATGCAGTATCTGCACGACCCAGTTTTCCAATCACTCGATCGACTAACGGGTGCTTTTGAATCTCTTTGTCGGTGTAGGCCAATAGTTTTCTTGCTTCTGTAATACTAACATCGGGACTGGTAACAGGCATATATAGAATCTCGCCCTCATTCAGCGAAGGCATAAACTCTTCCCCCAGATTTAAATAGGAAACGAAACCCAAAAAACAAACAATGATAGGGATGGCAAAAAACTCTTTTGGATGGTTTAGAACCCACCTCAAGCTGGGCTCATAGATTGCTTTAATCTTTTCGCTCAATTTTCCTGATTGCTTTTTCTTAGGTTCATACTTTAGAAAATACACCGCTGTGGCAGGAATTAATATAATTGCCACAAAGACACTCCCAAACATGGCCAAAGTTTTAGCCCAGGCGAGAGGTCCAAACAATTTACCTTCACTCCCTGTCAATGCAAACACAGGAAGAAAACTTACAATGGTAGTTGCAACGGCTGTGAAAATAGCGGGCCCCACTTCTTGGGCCGCAGCTTTTACGCTTTTAATTTTTTCAGAAAAATTATTTGGTTTATCCTCGCTCATCTTTGAATAGATATTTTCCACCATAATGATACCCATATCCACCATGGAACCAATAGCAATAACCAAACCAGAAAGACTCATAATATTGGAGTCGATGTCAAAAAGCTTCATAAACAAAAAGCTAATTCCCACTCCGAATGGCAAAGTCAAAGATACCAAAAGAGAGCTTTTAAAATTGGCTAAAAAAAGAAAAATCACAAAAATGGTGATTAAAATCTCTTGAAACAAAGAGGAGTAGACCGTTGACAAACTTCTCTCAATAACTTCCGTTCTATCATAGAATGGAACAAATTCTACCCCTTCCGGTAAACCTTGCTTCATGCTTTCTATCTTGACCTTTAATTGATCAATGACTTTCTTAGGGTTCTCTGCGAAACGCATACTGACAACCCCGCCCACTGCTTCAAAGCCATTTTCATCCAATGCACCTCGACGAAATGCAGGGCCAGTACCTACTCGAGCTAGGTCTCTTACTCGAATTGGTGAATTGTCTTTCACACTTACAACTACATTTTCAATGTCTTCAATGGAGGTAAAAAAGCCCTTTCCTCGAACGATAAACTCTCGTTCTCCTTCTTCGATTACCTCAGCACCCACATCTACATTACTCTCTTGGATGGCCTTTAAAAGCGCCGAAAAGTGCACATCGTAGGCGATCAACTTATTAGGATCTACGTCGATTTGATATTCTTTTTGAAAGCCTCCAATACTGGCGACTTCACTAACTCCTTCGCTAGATTGAAGCTGAAATTTAACATAAAAATCTTGGATGGATCTCAGTTCAGCCAAGGACTTTGGATGTTTTGAATCTTTCGAATTTTGAATCGTATACCAAAAAACTTGCCCTAATCCGGTCGCATCAGGTCCAAGTTGCGGTTTGACACCTTCAGGTAGATCTTTGACTGCTGTGGATATTTTTTCTAAGAGCCTTTAGCGACTCCAATAAAAATCAACATCTTCTTTAAAAATCACATAAATACTAGAAAAGCCAAAAGCACTACTAGAACGAATGCTCTTTACTCCAGGGATTCCTTGAAGATTAACGCTAAGGGGATAAGAAATTTGTTCTTCAATGTCTTTCGGAGAACGACCCGGCCATTCTGTGAAAACAATTTGTTGATTTTCACCTATGTCTGGTATAGCATCGACTTTAGCCGAATTCAAACTATATACCGAGGCGATTGCTATTACAACAAAAGCCGCGAAGGTGAAGAGTCTCTTTTCAATAGAAAGTTCTATGATCTTACGTAACATATTCTACCCTAGTGATTGTGTTCGACTTTTTCTTTGTCTGAATAAGAACCCATTAACTGCGCTTGTGAATCCAACAAAAAGTTTCCTTCTACTACCACTAGATCCCCTACTTCCAAACCTGACTTCAACTCAATATAGCCATCCGACTCATAGCCGGTTTCAATTTTACGCGCGGAAAAAGAATTAGCTTCTCCCTTCATCCAAACCACTTTCCTCTTGCCTGTATCAATGACCGCTGACCTTGGAACAACTAGACTTTCTTCATCCTTTTCAATATTTAAAACCGCATCAGCAATCATACCTGGTTTCAGTTTTCCAGAGGCATTTTTTATCGTAGTTCTTACTTTTAATGTACGAGACTTTAAATCTAAGACAGGGCTGACAAAGTCTATTTCCCCGGTGTATTTTTCCCCTGGTAATGCGGTGAACTCTAAATCGACTTTTTGCCCAATTTCAACGAGCGCCGAATCAAACTCATATACGTCCATCTCCACCCAAACATCTGCCAAATCAGATAGTTCAAAAAAGTTTTGTCCCTCTTTGAAGTACTGACCGACACTAGCATTGCGTTTTCTAACAATCCCACTAGCTTCGGAATAGATTCGAATGTTCTGAGGAACTTTATTTCGCTTATACCATGATTCATACTGAAACTTACGAATTCCCCATTGTTTCAAGCGCTCTTCTGACTGAATCAATATATCTTTAAAATCTGAAGACTGCGTGCTCTCGGCATTTCTTCTTGCCAATAAATACTCTTCACCCGCAGTGATCAGCTTGGGACTGTAAATTTCAATGACCGGATCCGATTTGTTAATCATACTTCCAGTTGACTTTACAAAAACCTTTTCAACCCTCCCAGCCACTCGTGCCGGAATATTACTTTCTTTTTCCTCTGACTAAAGAACACTTCCTAAAATTCGAATTTTTCGCTCCATTTTTTTCTTTTGAACTTTGAAATAAGAAGGCTTGAAGTGATTGAGCTGCGCTTTACGCAGGTTGATTTTTGCCAAATCAACATGGCTCATATCCATTTTTTCTTGTGACAGATCTTCTTCAGCCACACTTACTTTCGTCAAATTCATATGACAGATAGGACATTTACCTGGCTTGTCTTCACGAATCTCAGGATGCATTGAGCAGGTATAGTAGGTTTTGTCATTTGCATTATCGTGATCTGCGTGATCTTCATGGCCTGAGTGTTCATTTTTTTTATCTATTTTGTTCTCCTGACTATCTCCTTCTGTCAGTACCAATTTCGTTAATTTCATATGGCAGATAGGACAGTTCCCAGGCTCTGACTCTCGAATTTCAGGATGCATTGAGCAGGTATATATAACTTTCTCTTTGGAATCCGAGTGAGAATGAGAAGATTCCCCTCCCGAATTACAGGATGAAATTGTGAACAGTAAAAGTATTGTTAAAACAACTGCTTTAAATCTTCTCATTTTTATAAGGCTCCCATTAAATATTTCCAGCTTAAAATCATCTTTTTAAGCCCTTCTTCTTTTTCATTTTTTTCTTTTAACAAACTTTGAAGTTTTAATTCTGACTGTAAAAGCTCTGTATAGTTTGCACTACCAAGTGCATAAGATTTCGCCGTGATTTCTCTTGCACTACTCGCAAACTTTAAAGTCTTTTCGTCCAAGACTTTCAGATCAAACTTTAGCTTTTCGATTTCCATTTCTAAAAGATATTTGTCTTTCTCTTTGTTATCTAAAAAGTCTTGATAGGCCTTCTCAGCACTAAATTTCTCATGATATGCCGTAGCGGCCTGAGCGTATTTTGTCGAGGAAGTGGGCAGAGGCATAGTAATTGATGCACTAACGAAATCGCCATAATTATCAACGCCATAGCGTTTCGTGTATGCAATAGACACATCCAAGTCTGGAATCTTATCTAAGTTTACTGCCGTCAGCTTTGACTCTTTTGCTTTTAAACTTTGTTGCAAGCTCAGTTCTTTTACGTCCTTAAAATTCTTAGTTGTATCTATAAGAGCCAGTTTTTCCCAAGGAATACTATCTGGTGATATGGATTCAGCTTTCACTAAATACATCAATTTTCTAGACAACTGCTCTAAGCCTATTTTTTGCCTCTGAAGAGTACTTTCAATCTCTGCTTTTCGAATCTCAAACTCCAGAAGCGCTTGTTGAGAGATTTTTCCGTTAGAGTAAAGTTTCTTACTCACCTTCGAAATATTTTCTAACCAAGCCAGGTTTTCTCTAGAAATCTGCAAATCCTTCTTTAAGCGGTCTTTTTCGATTAGAATTTGCCATAGATAACGACGTAACTGCATTTCAAAGTCAGAGCTCTTATAGCTTGCTGCTTTTGCTTCCGCCTCTAGAGAGTCTTCAATATGTAGGTACTTAGAACTTATGGCCACTTTCTGACTAATTGCAAATTCCATCCCCGTCATCGGGCTTTGATCATTTTGCAAGGAATTTTTGGGAAAGTTTTTTGCCGCTACTTTAAATCGACTGTCTCCTAATGAACTTCCTGATTCCACAATGGACTTTTGAGCCAAAGACTTCTCTTCGAAAACTTTCAAACTATTGTGCGATTTAATTTTCTCTATCGCATCAGAAAAGCTAATCTCTTGAGCATAGATAGGCCTATTACTACCCAAAAGTATCAGAATGATCCAAATAGCTAGGCTACCCATAGCTTTACAATCTTTCATTAAAAAATTTCTCCTATTAAATATGATTCAATAAGACTTACGAGCCTCGATCTAGTTCTGTGACAAAAAACTTACTTTTCTTTTTTTATTGGTGTATTTTTAGGTAGTTACAAGAATTAGGCATTTTTTTTGTCACAATCAAAAGCATCTCATCGTAATAAGGTATAGAGAGTGAAAAAGGATTACCTCGAAAAAACGGACGCAGCCCTAATGAGACTCTACAAAGATGGAGATGCTATGGCATTTGAAGTAATATACAACAGACATAAAGATCGGGTTTACACCTATCTAAATCGGAGACTTCATGACTCTCAAGTTGTGGAAGATGTTTTTCAGTCTGTGTTTATCAAGTTTCATAAGTCGCGCGATAGCTACTCTGAAGAACACCCCTTACTAGCTTGGCTATATACAATCACTCGTAGTGTAACTTTAGATCATCTAAAGAAAAAGAAATTGGATGCTAGTGAATACATTGATGAGAACTT
>JAYZXX010000066.1:0-6062 GCA_036140815.1 Bdellovibrionota bacterium
TAAGCTGGCGTGTGCCCGCGTTCTTGTGCCCAGCGTCGATTTCCATCCATATTCTTTCAATCGTGTTTTGTCTGCATATCTCAAATCCGCCTAAATTATACAGTCATAATATCTTTTTCTTTAGCTGTTCCTATATCGTCTACTTTTTTGATATAGTCATCGGTCAACTTTTGAATCTCTTCAGTGAAACGCTTGCTATCATCTTCTGAGATCTCTTTATTCTTAAGAAGTTCTTTAATTTCATCATTTGCATCTTTGCGCTTCATGCGAATCGAAATTCTAGAGTCTTCAACAGTTTTCTTGGCTTGTTTTACCAAGTCTTTACGGCGCTCTTCAGTTACTTCAGGTAATTTTAAACGAATCACTTTTCCGTCATTAATTGGTGCTAAGCCCAAGTCACTTTTCACGATAGCAGCTTCGATGTCTTTTAACACGGAAGCTTCCCATGGCGCCAACAGAAAGCTTCTGGCATCAGGAGTACTGATGGAAGCAACCTGATTTAACGGACTTAAAGATCCGTAGTAGTTTACTTTTACAGAGTCTAACATTGAGGCGTGAGCTTTACCTGTGCGGATTTTTTGTAGCTCTCCCTTTAGTGACTCAATCGCGCTTTTCATCTCGTCTTCAGCGGTGTCTTTAATGATATCAATCATGAGTCTTCTCCTTTAATGATAGTTCCAACTTTTTCCCCCAAGATGGCTTTTTTAATATTACCTTCTTTATTTAAGTTGAAAGTTAAAATAGGTAAGTCATTCTCCATGCACAAGCTAATGGCTGTGGAGTCCATCACTTTTAGCTGTTTGTTTAAAACCTCTATAAAGCTTAGTTGGTCATATTTTACAGCATCCTTATACTTCATTGGGTCTTTGTCATAAACACCATCAACCTTAGTGGCTTTCATGATGATTTCGGCATCGATTTCCATAGCTCGAAGGGATGCGGCTGTGTCGGTAGTAAAATAATGGTTACCAGTACCAGCACCAAAAATCACGATTCGATTTTTTTCAAGGTGACGTACGGCTTTTCTGCGGATGTATGGCTCGGCGATTTCTGCCATTTCAATGGCTGTTTGTACTCGAGTTTCTCCACCCAGTTTTTCGATCGCATCTTGCATTGCAAGACAGTTAATACATGTAGCAAGCATTCCCATATAATCAGAGCTTGCGCGATCCATTCCTTTGGTAGAAGCGGCAACACCTCTAAAAATGTTACCGCCACCAATTACGATTCCCATTTGAACACCAAGAGCGGCAGTTTCCACTACTTCTTCTGCAATCTTATTTAAAGTTTGCAAATCAATTCCGAATCCCATTTCTCCTGCAAGAGCTTCTCCGGAAATCTTAAGCAATACTCGTTTGTACTTTGGATCTGCCATCTTCTTTGTGTCCTATAGGGTGTAAATAATTATTGTAAAGCTGCGTTTACTTCTTCAGCGAAGTTGTCTACTTTTTTCTCGATTCCTTCGCCTAATTCAAAACGTGTGAAGCGACGAATTACGATGTTCTCACCGATTGTAGCTACTGTATCAGTTAGGTACTGACCAACAGTTACGTCTGGATTTTTAACGAAAGGTTGCTCAAGAAGAACTTGGTCTTTCATCCATTTTTTGATTTGGCCTTCGATAATCTTATCTAAGAATTCAGGCTTTTTACCTTCTTCGATAGCCTTAGCTTTAAGAACTTCTTTTTCTTTATCAACTAAATTTTGATCAAGTTCTTCAGGGTTCACACATGCAGGGTTAACAGCAGCGATATGCATAGCAACATCTTTAGTGAAGGCTTGGAATTGTTCGTTACGAGCTACAAAGTCAGTTTCAGAGTTAACTTCTAAAAGAACACCAATACGGCCGTTGCCGTGGATGTAAGAAGTCACTAATCCTTCCGCTGCAACACGGTCAGATTTTTTAGCGGCTTTAGAAAGACCTTTCGTACGAAGCCAGTCTACTGCTTTGTCGAAGTTTCCTTCACACTCAGTAAGGGCCTTTTTACAGTCCATCATACCAGCACCAGTTTTTTCTCTTAACTCTTTTACTGTAGAAGCAGTAATTGCCATTTTTTTCTCCTAATTAAAATTTAAAAAGTTTTGATGAAAACGAGGAAAAGGCCCATTTGCGAGGGCCTCTAAAAGTTTGAAATTATTTTTCAGTAGTTTCTGTCTCTTCAGGAGCGGAAACTTCTTCAGAGATTTCGATATCTTCTGCTGTACCAGCAGCCACTAAGCGAGGCTTAGAAGATTTAACTACAGCAGGACCTGCTTTTTTGTCAGACTTCGAAGAAATGGTTTCTTCTTTAGCTTCCACTTGAGCTTTTTCTTTGTATTCTTTAGCGCCCTCTTTGTAAGACTCAGCAATAGCTGTGGCGAACAATTTGATTGAACGAATTGCATCGTCGTTACCTGGAATTGGGAAATCTACGATATCTGGATCAGAGTTTGTATCAGCAATACCGATTACAGGGATTCCAAGGCGTTTTGCTTCAGCAACAGCGTTTTTCTCTTTTACTAAATCTACTACAAAAATTGCAGCAGGAGCAGAACGCATGTCTTTGATACCATCTAAATAATCGATGTGTCTTTGAAGTTCTTTTTCCATCATTGCTTGCTCTTTTTTAGAGAACAATTTCCACTCGCCAGTTTCTTTCATTTTTTCTAATTTTCTGAAACGGTCGATAGAAGATTTGATCGTTACGAAGTTAGTTAAAGTTCCACCCAACCATCTTTTAGTTACGAAATATTGACCACAATCTTTAGCTGCTTGTTGGATTGGTTCGATGGCTTGTTGTTTTGTACCAACAAAGATCAAACGTCCACCTTGAGAAGCAACAGTTTTAACGAAATCTAGAGCGCGTTGAGCACCAGCTAGTGATTTTTGTAAATCGATGATGTGGATTCCACCACGAACACCAAATACATATGGCTTCATTTTTGGGTTCCAACGGTGTTGTTGGTGACCGAAGTGAACACCTGCGTTTAACATATCTTTCATTGTGATTTGTGCATTGGACATAAATTCCTCCTATCTGGTTTGTCCTCCCTGCCGTACTTTGGAATCACCAGTGGAGTTCCGGCAGGTGCGAATTTGACGACAATTATTTGCCGCCAGTGATACAAAAAACTTTGTAAATTAGCTTACTTATTTCTTGAGCGGCTAGGTGTATCACCTGCAAGGGAATGAGGCAAGGATTTAGGTGGCTTTGAATATTTTTGAAGTGTCATAAACCCCAATTGTTTGCATATCCAGCAGGTTTTAAATGAGGGTTTCGCATTTAAAGAACTAGCTTGAAACCTTTTAAAAGTAACTAGGCCGTTGAAAAGCTGAAAAATATTCTCAGCGACTACTTCAGACCAATTACGAATTTTCTGGACGAGACAAAAAACACCATCGCCCGTTAATTAAGCATTTAGTGATCCACTGATGCTAGGTCTACAATACAAAGAAGTAGTGACAGTTTATTCGGGAATTTATAGGCAAGTGCCTTCAATTAGACAAATGGAAAGGGCAAGAAATGGCAAGCCGCGACAAAAAGTAATAAACCCACTAAGCTTGCTCGCTTTTTACGCGTATAACTTTTCAGGCTCAGTTTTGCTTTAAATTAGACTATTTTAAAAAAAATAGTAATTTCAAGTACTTAAAGTTTGTCTCTGCCGATTGTTGCGTTTAAAGCTCAACTGACTGTGTGTTTTCATTCTTATCCACAGCCTTATCCACGATGTCCACATTATTCTCTATACTAAAACTGCTTAAAGAGATGTCTTTTTCATCTAGAAATTCAACAGCAGTCCTTACGCGACCCATGATTCCATCACAAACATCCAACTCTTTTGAGAGGATATAGAAATTGGGAAAATTAGTGGATTTTAAGTCTTTAATTTGAACCTTGTTTTTACAATGTGAATCCGGAGTTACAACAACTCTTTCAAATACAGCGTTATCAATTGCTTCTGGAAATGCCCGCTTAACTTGTCTTTTGATTTCACGAACTAAGTTACCAGTAGTTTCCATATCGTTAGTTAGGTTGCTCTCCACAAAGCTTAACCAAGTACTCATTTGGTATACATCTGCTTGGGCACCAGAAAAATTGTCAGCTAGAGAAAACTGGCCATAGCATGCTTGGCTTTTCTCTTTGGCAGCAGAAAGGACGAAATCTTCATCGATCGGTAGTTCATTTCCAGGATGTACAAACTCTAGGTGGACTGCGGTGAAGGTGCTGGCCTTAGCTAAACTCTGTTTCTGAGACTTAGTTAAAACCTCAACTTCTTCACTTAAGGCATCTAAGCTAAAAAGGCTTCCGGTAAAAACATACTCATCTGCCTCGATTTTCTTTCCGTCGTTAACCTCAATTAAGTCCATTTGACCCTCAAGAGGGTGAAAGGCTGTTAATATTGAGTTTGTTAAAATATCAACGTTCTCAAGGCTTTCAAGTTCTTGAATGTAGGATTGAGTTATATTTGAGAAGCTGGTTTTCATCTGCAGTTTTTCAGAGTTGGTATAGGCAGTAAGTTCATCCACAAAAATCGGAGCCTTGTCTCCAAAGCCAATAAAGTCTTTAAACTTGCCCGAATCAAAAGTTTTTGTTGTTGGATTTACTTTTACGAAGGCGGTGTCTTCGTTAAAAAGGCGGGAGCACCACCGACTGAAGTTTTCCGCAGCTCCTGAAAAATATTTTTGATTACTAAAAAAATCAGGTAGTTTTCCTAGCTTCATATTGTGCTCTTGAAAAACTCCACCTAAGCGATCGGAGCTTTCAACTAAGATGACCTTCTTGCCAGCTTTTGCCAAAGAATGAGTGATAATTAGACCGTTAAGGCCGGCTCCAATAACTGCGATGTCGTACTTTTTTCTAGCCATTGCTATAAGATCTAAAAAATAGGGTTTCAACGCAAGTTGAATTTTGCTGCAATATGCGATGCGATAGGCTGAATCACACTTCTGATAAGGCTTTGCAGGGATTTGCGCTTATAAATTAGGCGGGCCATTGGAGGGGAGACCAAGTAATAAGTTCTCACAAACAGTCGACCTAATCTGGAAGTTTCTAGAACTCGGTCTCTAAACGCTCGAAGAATGATCACTTGTTCGTGCTCATAGCTACCAAATGCGGCAGTGGCAATAAAGCAACCTGATTGGCCGGTGGCTTCTTTTAGTTTTCTTAAAAACTCTCTGGCGTTGTCAGCATTGTTGGCATCGCGTACGAACCTTTCAGCTCTTTTTAATAGATCGCTTTGAACGTTAGAATAGGGGACAATGTCTAAGAGGTGTTGCCCGACTTTCTGTTGACGTTCCAAGTATTTATCACTTGTGTCGTAGATTTTGTATAAATCCCAATAAACAGTACATAAAATTGTAAGCTCACTGCTTTTTCCAGGGGAATTGAATATCATTGGATCTAGCTGGCCAGCCGGAATGTCATGAACTACTTCTAAAGCTCTAAGGTATTTTTCATAAAGAACTGCTGCTTCTGAAAATGAGCGCACACTCATTCTTTCTCTAGCTTCTTTAACAAAACCAACTCGATTCTTCCATAAGGTTTGTCGGTTTTGCTCTTTTTGATTTTCTTCGGCGATTAATTTTGCACCTTGATTGATTTCGTCTTTAAGGGCGTCAAAACAATTATTACAAACCTCAGCATGTTCATGTGATTCATTCATTGTTTCCTGAAGGCGCAATCGCATACCAGGATCAATTTTGATCAGTTCTTCAAATTGGTTTTCGCAGCGAGGACATGTTAAAGACATGTTACTATTTTAGGGAGCTTTGCTCTAGGTGTAAATCATTGAAGCTCGAACAAGACTAAGTGCTAAACTTTAAAAGATTATTCATTAAAATCTAAAAACAGAATTTTAAAAATCTAAAAACAAAAATCTTATTTACAGTTTAAAAACTAGTCCCTTTTTTGTAGAGCAAGAACAAGTATGAGCTTGGTGTAATGTTTATTGGGAACAAGGGGTTGCCCTCGTACAAATTTATTAAAAAACTTGTTTGGATAGTGATGCTAGCAATAGACTCATTGATGGAGGCTTTATTTCTTAAAGATTACATTAACTGAATTGGATCAATATCAGTTAGG
>JAYZXX010000067.1:0-4344 GCA_036140815.1 Bdellovibrionota bacterium
TTGAGATGCAAAGGCTCTTATTTCAAAATTATTAGACTGTTTAAAAATTTCTAGTAGAAGATTAGCTAGTTTGTATTCTTGAGAATTTGCAATTAAATAGCGATTGATCCCGTCAATGATTCTTAGAATTCTTTGATCTAAAATTTCTTCTCTTTCACTTTGTAGAACGAAGCCTAAAAAATCATTATTGGCTTTACCAAGTGGGGTTTGATGTTCCCTGGAAGCCCCGTCATGTAGGGTTTTCCAGTAAATGTAATGTCGACCTAAAACATAAGATTTGTCTGCGGCGATACTATCGAAAATTTCAAGGCTGTTTGAGTATTTTGCTTCATTGATTCTTTTATCCCATTCTTTTAAAAAACTTTGTAAGTAGACCCATCTACTCAATGCATGAGGTCTGTATTCTGTTTTAATTTCTAAACCAGCATTGGTTATCACTAAGCTATATAAACTATGGGTGAGTTGTTGATTGATCTGTTCTTCAAGAGAACTAGGCTCAGTATTTGCGGAAACAAGGATGCTAGTGCAAAGCAAGGCTATTGAAAAGGCGATAAGTCTTAGGATTCTCATACAATTTTAAAATGCAAGAATTGGACTGACAGAAACCCAGTACTTTCAAGTGCTTAAGAAGTCTTTTGGTGTTCGCTGACAAATTTTGCCCATCGGTTATCAAAATATAAACACATAAGGCTAGAAATAAGACGGCTTTGCAGGGCATTTGAAAAATGGGGTCTTAAGTCATAAGCTATTCTAATTAACAATCAATTTGGACTTGAGCAGGAAAAGTAAATTAGGGGACTGGTTGATAAGGTATTTAACAGGAGACTTGAAAGCACTTCCTTCCCAGTCTACAGGCTAGTAGATGATTAACAGACAATTGAAAATTCAAGCCTAATTAAATATCATTCATAATAGTTCTAAGGTGAATTATTTTATAAAGCACTTCTCTTATACTTTGGTCTTGGTAGCATCTTTGCTAATCTCGTCAGTTTCTTTTTCTGAAGAAGCAAAGCCTCAGTTTGTAAAAGACTATGAATCAGGCTATGGCAAGTATTTTCAAGTTCGTTCTGAAGCAAGAGAAAAGATAAGTCTAAGATCAATAGCCTCTGATGATCCCAATGCACCAATAAAAAAAGATGAAGCCATGGAAGGCTTTAAAAAGTATTTAGTTCTACAAAAAGAAAAACAAAAGCGCCGAGAAAACTTTGATTTAGACAAAGATGGGAAGACAGATTGTAAACGAAGGTTCTATCCAAATTCAAGTCAGATAAAAACGGAGGTTTGTGATTTTAATCATGATGGGGTAGTGGATTTAAAAACTAAGTACAATAAAGATGGCCTTGCGGTCCTAGAGCTAACGAACTTTGATAAGGATAAATTTTTTGAAAAGAAGGTGAGTTGTAAGACAATTACACCAGACAAAGAAGTTGCTAGGTGTGTGACAGAAACTGCATTGGATGGTTCAAATACGCGTACGCTGATGGCTACGAATTATTTGTCTGATTTTAATCAGGCTATAAAGAATCGTAGAAGAAAAAGAGCTGGGCGTACGGTTGCTTCTACAAATGGGGGGAAGGATCGGTTTGATGATTCGAAGTTGCCACATTTTGGTGAAGGGCTCGGTCGATACTATCATGATATAAAAATTCATGAAGCAAATGGCCAGAGGGTTAAGGCTGATAAAGTTAGAGAAAAAATGTCCTATATACGAGACATGACAAAAAAAGGTTGGAAAATAAAAGATATTAATGGGATGGAACGGGATATTTCATATATGAAATACTTCTCTTCTTTTCGAGCTTATTTTCCTGGGGATTTTGACTCCTGTTTACATGCTTCTAGGGATTGCTGTCAGTCGGGTGTAGATTATTCGAAGCTTAATGCCGAAGGAGATATGTCTGACTATCAACATTGCATGCACTATTCTCTCTATTGGTGTGTCGATAATGGGAGAAATTTACCTGAAAATGTTAATTGGTGCAATGCAGACCAAGAAAAAGTAGAAGGTGAAATAGCCCCTTGCTTCGAGTGCATGATAAAAGACCTATATTCTGAGATGGGGACAACCTTAGAGCCTCATTATGAAAGTATTTATAGAGAATTAGACAATGAGACACCACCTGAAGGGTTCTATGCCCCAGAAGCTGATCAAGTATGGTTTCATGAATCATGTAGACCATTCTTTAAAGAAAGGGAGCCTTATATTGAAGTTGGTGAAGCTTGTTACACTGATTCGAAAGGAAATACAAGTGTCCAGGCGAACGTTAATCGAATGCGAGTTGCTAGGTATATGGAACCTAACCATTACTCCTATTTTTCCAAATTGAAAAATACAGAGCTGGGTGAAAAAGTTTTTAATGAAAAAAAGTTTTTAGATTTTTGGAAATCAAAAAAAGAGACACTAGATAAAATTTGTGAAGGAGTCGATAATTGTGACCAATACCTCCATGAAGATTCACCTAAAATTAAAGTCTTTTGTGCTCAACTAAAAACGGGTAGTGAGGACTCTACCTCAAATACCGATGGTGTACCGGCTTCCCTTTTCTCTAATTTACCTCAATTGTTTTCCCCCCCTTATATTGTATTAAACTTAGATAAAGATCGGTTTACAAATACAAGTAAGGATTTGATTGATGATATAGAAAACAAGGGCTTAATGGCACATGCTATCTACCATACTATGGGACATTCTCATCTTGCGACTAAAAAGCTAAGTAATGGTAAGGTAAGATGTGGCTGGAGTATCGAGCCTGACTACACAGCACTATGCGACCCACAGTTTTGTACTAAAGAGCGGGAAGATAGCGCAATCTGGTGTGGTATGAAGCCCGGCAGTCATTTGACTGAGGATGGTGATTTATCAAAAAACTACATGGATACTGTATTCAAGCTTTATTATGAGAGGCGTGGTTATACTAAAGAGTCTGTCTTTGGACTTGTTGATGATCCGAAGGAGTGTAGTTTTAATTAGTCCCGTTAGAATTTAAATCATTAAGTTTTCCGTTTGAATGACTAGAGCAATTCTTTATTAGCCTAATTGTGTCATTAATTCGTCCCTTATTTGCCAACCAAGCTTTCAAGTTTGATAACGTCCATTTTTCCATTGGCAAGTTATCTGAAGGTAGAAGTTTTTGCCGTTCATGACTTATTTGGATTCTAGTCTTAAACTTAGAAAGGATGAATGTTGCAGCTGTTTTTAGTTCTTCACAGGAATTTTTTACCGAGCTCTTTAGAGTCAGCTCTGCTTTGTTAATATTATAATTATCAGAACTATCGAATTGATCTTGGTTTTTCTTTAAAGACAGAATTAGAGTTTCTATTTTTTTCTTTACTCTTCTGTCAGATTTGCAGATTAATGATTGGATCTCGTTTAAAGTTGTTCCCATTTCCGTAAATGTACCATTTTCTTGCTTCGAATTTGTTGATGACTCCGAAGATCCGATTGTCCTGATACAGTTGTTTATATACTCAAAGTAGCCATCGTCTAATACTAATCTGTTATCATTGAATACAAGTGGTAGTTTGGATCCTGTAATTCGACTACATTGTTCACTTAACTCAATAGCTAATCTGTCATTGCAGCTTTGAAAAAGAATTCTCTCATGACATTTGGCATTTTTTAGCCCCCCTTTTAATTGCTCACTTAAATTCTTAGGAATCTGGGTACATTTATTGAAATACTGTAAATAAGGGAGTAGTTCTAGGTATCTTTCTTCATTGAGACCTTTTCCTGCCTGACAAAACGATCTATCCAAGAGGAGAGGTTTACCAATAATGTTCATTGTTGATAATATTCCTTGGAGTTGATCTATTTTTTGTAAAGAGCAAACGAATTTAGAGTCTTCCATCTTGAATTCTTCCCCAATAATTTCAGTGCTATTTAGAGGCGTTGGTGTATTTGATAAGGTTGATAGTGGTAGTTCTTGTTTCTGATTTTGAAAAAGCCCTTTCTTTTCTTTTTTCCTCAATGACTCAGGGTTTTTATAAGTTCTACCAATAGAAGCTAAGGTAAGATTTTCTTTTTTCAGTTTTTTCCAAGTATTACTAAAAAGGTTCAGAGGGTTCCCGGTTGAAGAAGTAGCAGTGCTGTTTTTACCAAGTCTCCTACGCTCAGCCCTGTTCCTGTCATACCTACGAATATATTCTCTCATTTCTGCAACAGGGTTTCCCTTGCTATCCAAGACCAAAGGTGTTGCGACTAAGGCTTTGTAAACTGCCTTTCTCTCGCTTTTGTTATAGTTTCCTGATCTTACTGTCAGCTTTGCTAATTTCTTTTTATTGTTATAGCTTGTGGAGGCGATAAAGTTTTCGATTTTATCTAGTCTACTGATTACCACTGGGTTT
>JAYZXX010000068.1:0-11933 GCA_036140815.1 Bdellovibrionota bacterium
AACTACAAGACCACATTGATATTTACATAAATTACCATAATCAAAAGCTTTTGAGTCTTTAAGCACGTAAATCCGGACAACTTATATACTTTCATATTGATTCTTTCAAGTTTTCATCCGCAATTAAAGGGGCCAGTTTATGATTTTCAAGGCCTTTGGTTGGCTTTGAGGAAAAAAACTCCTAAATTTATTCTGTCTATTTTTTTGCTCTACTTTCAAGCTTTGTTTCTGTCCTCTGTGATTAGTATTCTATTAGAGAACTCAAAAGGGGAGACAGTAGATGGATCGAAAAAAAGGTCTAGCATTCGCTATTTTTATAATTGGAATTTGTAGTGCGGCTAACTTAGCTTGGATGAAAGATTTCTCATCGATCAAAGAAAAGGATTTTGGTGCTGATGTTATTTATGGGGATGACGACCGCCTTGAGTATTTTGAGGTAAATGATGAATTGCAAAGAATTGCTGACTCTACACTAACACTGGTTAGAAGTGTGAATTTAAGTAAAAACGGGGAAGAATTTTTTTTTGAAGTAGATAATTTTAAAGAAGCCATGGGGCTTTGTGATAGTGAAGCTTTTGGAGATCAAAATTTATTGGGCTTTTGTTCTGGAAGCTTAGTTGGTCCCGATCTAGTTTTAACGGCAGGGCATTGTATTACAGGTAAATATGATTGCGAAGCCACTTCTTTTGTTTTTGATTACAATTTAAAACAAGAGGGAGATGTGCCACTTAGTACTCATCAAGATAATGTTTACGGCTGTGCCGAGGTGATACATACAGAGCAACAAAGAAATGGCTCTGACTTTGCGGTAATTAGATTGGACCGTGAAGTAAAGGGAAGAAGGAGCCTGGCCATTAAAAGGCAGCAGAAAGCTCAGCCAGGCGACGCCATGATTGTTTTAGGGTATCCGGTAGGGCTTCCGTTAAAGATTGCAGGTGGGGCAAATGTGCGCTCTGACAAGGGCCCTTATTTTGTGGCAAATTTAGATACCTACGGTGGTAATTCCGGCTCTGCTGTGATTGATGCTTTCACAGGTGAAGTGGCGGGGGTCTTGGTTCGAGGTGAAACTGATTTTGTTAGACAAGGAAATTGTACGGTATCAAATGTTTGTGATAATGATGCTTGTTCAGGAGAAGATGTAACTCATGCGAGCATGGCATCAGACTTTATTCCATAAAAAATAAAAAAAGAGCCCTAGGGCTCTTTTTTTATGACAATCCAATTGCTCTGAGTCTTTCCATCAAGAAGTCGTGACTGTTAATTGGTGGCCATTTTACTCCATCTCCTTCGCAAGAAGCGATACACTCCAGAGTGGCATTGGGATGTGGGTGACAGAAGTATGGCATACTATAGCGATGGTCGTTTGTACCATCGTTTGGATTAACCACTCGGTGGGTGGTGGCTGGAATCTTTCCGTTCGTAATTCTTTGTAGCATATCGCCAGCATCTACGATCAAATTGTTGGCAGCAGTTTCAACGGGAAGCCAAGTGCCATCTCTATCTTTTAATTCTAGGCCCGTAGCAGTTGCAGCCACCAAAATAGTGATTAGATTAATGTCTTCATGCTCAGCCGCACGTACACACCTTGGGTCTGAGCCTTCAGGAATTGGTGGGTAGTGAAGAAGCCTAAGAATGGAGTTACCGTCCTTAATCATATTGGAAAAATAGTCTTCCTCTACTTCTAAGGCTTTGCCTAAGGCGTGTAAAAGAATCGATGAAGTTTCGTCTAATTTTTCATAGAGTTCGCTGAATGTAGCTTTGAAATCTTTTACATCTTCATCTGGCCAAATGTTTTTTGGATATTGAGAGTTAAGTTTGTGATCTTCTGCAAGCTCTCTACCTACATGCCAAAACTCTTTGAGATCACTAACTTCTGCGTTTTTTGCATGTTCTTTTCCAAAGGGAGTATAGCCTCTTTGAAAATTTCCATTTTCTAAAATGTAGTTTGTTTTTTTATCTACAGGCAGAGAGAAGAACTCTTCCACTTTGTTATAAGCTTGATCTAATTTTTCCGTGGGAACATTATGGTCTTTGAGGATGATAAATCCATAATCTTTAATCCCTTCAAATAGCTTTGAAATAAAACTTTGTTGATCCTCTTTCGATCCATGTGTGTAGGAACGAAGACTTAGTTCTGGCACTTTTCTTAAAGTAGACATATTTTCCCCTTTTGTAGAATCCATATGAATTGCCTGCTTTTGAAGCTGTTATAATCTTTTTTCCCCTAATTTGCTAATCCTATTAATGTATCTGTCAGATATAAAAAAATTATTAGTTGAAAAGTCTCGTTTTGCTCAATAAATTGAAATTTCTTCAAGTAAACCTCTCATAAGGATTAAAATGTCGCTTTTCATGTATCTGCTTTACGTTATTCCAAGAAGAAGTCTTTCCCGGTTTGTGGGGAAATTGATGCACATGAGGTTGCCTCTTCGCCTCAATCGACTAACAGTAAAGTTATTTGCAAATTTCTATAAAATCAATTTGGAAGAAGCTGAATATCCAATAGGATATTACTCTAGTATAGGTGACTTTTTTGTGAGGCGTTTAAAGCCCGAAGCTCGTCCAGTATCAGACGCGATGATTGTTCATCCAGCGGATGCAAAGATTAGCCAAGCCTCTATGATTGAAGGTGGGGAGTTAATCCAAGCGAAAAATAAAACTTACAGTCTGCGATCTTTTCTCGGAGCAGACGATTATGTGAGTTCATTAAAAAACCCATTTTTTATTACCTACTATCTATGCCCAACAGACTATCACCGAGTGCATTGTCCTGCCGATGCTAAGGTTTTATCAGTACACTATCTACCAGGAGATTTGTGGCCTGTGAATGAGTGGAGCACAAGAAGGATAGACTCTTTATTTTCTGTAAATGAAAGAGTCGTTGTGGAGCTTGAAATCGGTGTAAAAAAAGCCTTTGCTGTTTTGGTCGGAGCGACAAACGTAGGGAAAATGTCTTTGGCTTTTGATTCAGACTTAATTACCAACCAAGCGAGAAGAGGTTCGCCTGTTTTTAAAACTTACGAGAATGTTTTTCTGAAAAAAAATGACGAGTTGGGTTGCTTTCATATGGGCTCAACAGTCGTTATGGTCTATGATGAAAGCTTTTTAGGAGATTTAAAAAATCTGAAAGGAAAAAGCTCCCGAGTGGGAGCTGCTCTTTTTGATTCCTAGTTAATTAGGTTTTGTTGAAATAGACCTGGAATTCTGCGCTGTAGTTGCGGGCTCTCTTTTAGTTCTTTTGAGATTCTATTTTCAAATCGATCTAGTATTTTAGGAAGTTGTTTTATCATTCTTCGAATGTATTTTTTCTTCAAGATTAGCTTTACCGGAAGGGGAAGGCTTGATCTCATTTTTTCTAATTTATGGTTTGGTCGGTCTGATTCTAAAATACTTTGCCACTTTTTCAATAAACCTTGATTGTCAGGGAAGGGAATATACCAAAGAGCCTCGAAGGATGACTCTGGCATCTCACCGTAAAGGAAGGCTTTTAGTATTTCGTTTACAGATAATTCTACTGCGGTTAGAGGCATTGCGATTTTTGCATCTTCTTCTGTGGCGCAGGTGTTAAGCTGAGTGTCGCTGCCGGTTCGCCATTTTACTCCCAGTGAGTTTTGTACAACTAAGCCAATCTCATCGCCGTTTTCATCTTTACCTTCAAAATCATGCATGAGCATTCCTAAGCCATCGCCAATGAAAGATCCTAGGAGTTTGCTTGTATTTTTTTTGGCCCAGTTTTTTAGGTCTTTTCTAGGGACTCGTAAGTGACCAGCAGGGAAGGCATCTGTTAAATAGTGATCCGCAAAAGCATTGATAAATAAAGCTTTATTCAACACCTTCAGGGCAAGCTCTTCTCTACCTGAACGATAGGATTTTCCAGCAGCTTGTGCGTAAAAAAGTGCGCGTTCGTGGTGTTTTACATATGCTTTCACATTGTCCCATGCGAAATGGTCGTAGTTTTTCATTACGACTGATAAATAGTCACCACCATACAAAAGGTTTACCCATGTGCAATCAGGGTATTTAACCTCAGGATTATGTTTTTGTTCAGCGTGAACTTTTCCTTCTTTATCAATGCACTGAAATATTTCACCAATGGAATGTTTTCGAGATTTTTCAAAATAGGCATCGTCCACTTTTAAATAGAAATCACCCAATGCCAAGAGTTCACCATAGCTAAAGGCAATTTTTTGGTCATTCCGATAGATACCATTGAGTAAGCAAAAACTCTCTGATTGAACCGAGTTTTTTTCACAGGCTTTTTGAAAGCCTAAATCGCCAAGTTGTAAATGCTCTGCACCTGACCACATAATTTCAAAATTACCTTTATCTAGATTGTGATTATGAGCATTGTGGGAATGTTGGGCCCAAGGTATTTTTTGATCATTGAGACTTGTTTTTAGTTGCACACAACTTGAGGCGATTCCATCAGAACTCGCATAAGCCGGAAGACTTAAGATGAAGAACATCATAACACGTTTGAACATAGCCTTACCCCTTTAAAGCTGTTCCTCCATGATATTTTTACTGTTCTTTAATTCCCTTTAGAGCAGTATTAGAATTGTTTTAGGCATACATTGATTCGGTAGTTGGCTCTTGGTCTTAAAGGAAACAATTAAATTTATAGCAAAAGTTTAGACTAAGGTTCGTTGAAAAACAGAAAAGGTCTAGGCTTGCATGGGCTAAAGACAGGGCGTAGGTCTTGTTACGATTGTTTAAGTTAAAATTTTTAATGAAAAGTAAAGGGAATCGGGTCTAGTCACTACCGACTAGATTTGCAATTGAATATTATTGATATAAATTTATTCACTACTTCTTTGAACTCTGTTTTAGACGATCCACTAACCAGTTGAGAAGTGTGGAACTTGATGTATCGAAGCTGCGATTTTCGATATAGGCCAGAGAGATCTCATTGACAAGGGGCTTACCACTACCTTCAAATCGAATGACATCATGACCACGTGTAATTAGTTTGTCGTAAAGGTGATGGGGGAGAATTCCAGCGCCCATTCCTCGGGTAATGAATTTACTTAAACCTTGAACGTCCATCACCGTAGCTTTCACATCTAAGTTTAAATTTTTATTTCCAAGATGTTGTTCAAACCAGCGACCTAAAACCGGTTGGCCTTGTTGGTACTCAACATAAGGAAGACTTTCGTAAAACTTCTTTTCATTTTTTATTTTTTTATCTTTTAAAAGTTCTGGTGAAATACAAAGTTCAAGGTTTTCTGAGTAAATTTGCTCAAGATAAATTCTACGGTCCATCTTAAACTGATCTACAAATGCAAAATCAATATCACCATTTAGAAGTTTTTGATTAAAGACTTCAGCGAAGTCTAAGTACAATCGGTATTTAATGAACGGAAAGTTTTTAGAGAACTCACAAAGAAGAGGAATTATCTCATTGTTCCCGAATTCAATGGGCATGCCAATGGTAACTGTTCCTTTTAGATTCTGTTTGTCATCTTTGAGGCCCCATAGGGCATCCTCGATACCACTTAGCCCTCGAGAAATATTTGTGTAAAGCTCTTTTCCTTTGTTTGTTGGGATCAGACGTTGATTGATACGATCAAATAATTGTACATCCAAAGTTTCTTCCAAACTACGGATGTGTTGGCTAACTCCAGATTGAGTTAAATGCAAGTTTTTAGCAGCCATTGTCATTGAGTTGGTTTTAAAAACCTCTTGGAACACTCTTAATTGATTTAAATTTACCTGATCTAATAACATAAAATTCCTACGAGCGTTTTAGTAGGTGAATAAAACTATCTTTATTATTTTTATAACAGATTAGGAGAATGAACAATCTTTATCGTTCATTCGGTAAGCAGGCTCGGTTTAGTGGCTGTTAAAATATAATTTTTGCGTAGAACTGCTTAAAATCCTGGAAAACCTTTATTGTAATTACATTGATAGGTGGAGGATATTCATTTAATGAAATATTAGTCATTCGTTGTTTTGACGCAAAATAAACACTTCACAGAAAAGAGGCTATTTTTAAGCAATAGGATCATAGAGTTGAATCTGCAATGAAATTCGTCTTAGGATACTTCATTGTGGCTTATTTTTTAAGAGTTTAGAAAATTCTCCAACTCGATTACGGTGTTGTGGTAAATTTCCTTCAGATTTTCATAAATATTTTCACTATTTTCAAAACTCTCGTCTCGTCCCAGGTTTTCCAGGTTGGCACTTAATTTGGTAGCTTGAATTGCGCCTAGATTTGAAGAGGCCCCTTTGAAAGTATGTGCCTCCCTATACAAGTCGGAGGAACTTTTAGCTTCGATCGCATTTTTGATAGTGACGAGTCGTTCCTCGCAATCTTCTTTGTAAATATCAATCAACTGTTTTAGAAAATTTTTATCTCCGTCAGTGATCATTTCAATATGCTCGAAATCAAGTAGTGTATCCATCAATAATGCCTCTTGAAGATTAGAGTTATTTGTTAATAAAGTAATTATCGGTGATTTCAGCAGGGACTCTTGGAAAAAAAAGCAAAGTTTAAGGATTATTATATTTTAGCAATAGGATCGTTTCAATGCGAGACATTAAAAGCTTATGTTTGGCTTTTTTGCCACTGATCTAGAAAGTATGTGAGGCTCTCTTCTATGATATCATAAACGTGGGCAAAACCACGAGCCCCACCCCAGTAAGGGTCGGGGACGGATTTTTCTTTAACTTGAGGGTTGTATTCTAAAAGCAATTGTACTTTTGCTTCAGAGTTTTCAGGATAGTCATCTATGATATCGGATTGATTTCTTTCATCCATCGGGAAAATGTATTGAAAGCGGTAGTAGTCTTCCGTGATAAACTGTCTAGACCGAATGAAGGAAAGATCCGTTCCTCTTTTTTCGGCTTCTTGCTGCGAGCGCTTATCGGGCGGGTTCCCTGCGTGATAAGCGCTGGTTCCGCAGCTATCCACTTCAAAATAATTACTAAGTCCTCGCTCTTTGATCAAACGATGAAAAATTCCTTCCGCTGTAGGGCTTCGGCAAATGTTTCCGAGGCAGACAAAAAGAACCGAGGTCTTTTCCATTATCTTAATCCCATTTCTAATCTTTTAATTCTACTCTCAAGGCTTGGGTGGGTAGAGAAAAGAGCAGCCAAACTAGGGCGTCCACCAGATATTTTCATACTAGCAAAGGCCTTATCTTTTTGATCTACCAACTCCACATTGTCTTGGAGACGTTTTAAGGCGGCAATCATTTTGTCCTTTCCAACACTTCTTGCGGCACCGGCATCTGCTCTATATTCTCGCCAGCGAGAGAAAAAGTTTAGAACCACCGAACCTAAAATTGAAAACAAAATATCCAATACAATGACCAATCCAAACTCTAGAAAAGGGCTTCTTTCATCATCGTCTCCTCTAGAAATACCGAAGGCAATGGCTCGAGAAAGAAACATTACAAAAGAGTTAATAACCCCTTGAAGCAAGGTCATGGTCACCATGTCTCCATTTACAATATGTGCCACCTCATGGGCCAGTACGCCTTCCACTTCCTTTTCGTCCATACGATTTAAAAGCCCTGTACTTACCGCTACAAGGGAGCTATTTTGGGACGCACCAGTAGCAAAAGCATTCACCTCAGGAGATTCATAAACTCCAACTTCAGGCATCTTTCTCATTCCGTTCATTGCGGCAATTTTATGAACCATATCCAATAACTTCTTCTCATAACCGGAAGCTTGCATCGGAGAAATGATATGTACCCCCATGGATTTTTTAGCAATCCACTTTGAAAGAAATAAACTGATAAAAGCACCACCAAAACCCCAGATACTGCAAAAGGCAAGTAGGGCGCCGTAGTCAATACCGTTTTGACTAAGGTAAGGGCGAATACCCAATAAATTAATTACGATGGAAATGGTCGCTATCACTGCGATGTTTACTAATATAAAGAAAAATCCTCTTCTAAAAAGGCTCATTGTTTTCCTCCTGGAATATCTTCTCTGTGAAGATGCTTTAATTATGGAGATAAAAAAGGATCTGTCAAGATTTGAAAGGGTCGTTTTTTTGTAAATACCTATAATTATTTACAAATTTACGAAGCGCACCACTTTTTGACATGTTAAAAAAGGCCGAACTAGTTTATTTCAAAAACTAGTTCATTGTCTTTTTTGCTAATGGATACTTTTCCGCCTTTTTCACTCAAGCTACCATAAAGAATTTCATCCACTAATTTAGACTTAATCTCTTTGTCAATTTGTCTATGAATTGGTCTTGCGCCATAGAGTGGGTCAAAAGCAATGTCCACAATATGTCGAATTACTTCTTCTGTAACTTCAAGCTCAACTTTTTTCTTTGCTAGTTGAAGATTCATATCCTGAATAAATTTTTTAGTAACATCGCTAAGGATATCTTTTGTGAGTGGTTTAAACTCTAAAATAGAATCTAGACGATTTAAAAACTCAGGGCTAAAAAAGTTTTTCAGTTGTGCTTTATCGAAGGCCTTTAGCTGTGTACCTGCAATTCCAATGCTTCCTTTTGAATTGTCTTTAGATCCTGCATTTGAGGTCATGATTAAAACTATGTTTCTACAATCAACAGTTTTTCCATTGGAGTCTGTGATACTTCCAGAGTCCATAATCTGCAGTAGAATATTGATTAAATCAGGGTGGGCTTTTTCAATTTCATCCATCAAGATAACAGAATAAGGATGTTTACTAATTGCATCAGTTAGCAAGCCACCTTCTTCATAGCCTACATATCCTGGAGGGGCGCCTACCAGTCTAGCGACACTGTGTTTTTCAAGGTACTCAGACATATCAAATTTTTCAAAATGAAGTCCGAGGTTTTTTGACAATTGGATTGCTAGTTCGGTTTTTCCTACTCCGGTTGGTCCAGCAAAAAGATAGTTACCAATGGGTTTGTTTTCTCTAGATAGGCCGGCAAAGCTAAATTTAACCGCTTCTACAAGTGCATTCACAGCATCGTCTTGACCGAATATTTTGTCTAGTAGATTCTTTTTGAGGTCTTTTAGTTTTGCACCTTCAGCGCTTTGCAGGTTTTCTGTTGAAATGGAAGTAATTTCAGCGATAACTGCAGAAAGCTCTGCCTCTGTGAGTTCTACCTTATCCGAATTTTCTTTTAACTTTAAACGGGCACAGGTTTCGTCAATCAGATCCAATGCATTATCGGGGAGCTTACGATCAGAAAGATATCTTTTTGCTAAGTCGATTGCCTTATGAATGCTTGTTTCAGGGATTTTGACTTTGTGAAACTTTTCGTACTCATTGATTTTGGTGGCAATGATATTTTGCGCCTCTGGAATACTACATTCTCCCATATTCAGTTTTTGAAAAAATCTTGCGCTAGCATTGTTTTTTTCAAAGATACTTTTGTATTCCTTATGATTGCAAGAAGCGATAACAAATATATTTTCAGCCTCCATTAATGGTCTAAGGAGATGACCTACCTCGATTCCTTGGCCACCACTATTTCCAGTATTAAGCAGGCTAGCAATATCATCAATGAACAGCACTTTCTTACCTTCTTTGGTTAGCTCAGTGCTTAGTGCTGCCATGCGCTCTTCTAGTTCTCCTCTAAATTTTGCTCCGGCCATAAGTTTGGTAATATGGAGTTCATAAAAGTCTAAGTTTTTTAGATTTTTAGGTACGTTGCCTTTTTGAATTCGTAAAGCGAAGTTTCTAGCGAGTGTAGTTTTCCCAACACCAGGATCACCTATGAGAAGGGGATTGTTTCGTTTTTTTCTAGAAAGTATTTGTACTAATCTTTTTAGTAAATAATCTCGCTCCACAAACTCGGGAAGTTGCTCTTTAAATGCAGAATCACTTAGTTTTGAACAAAAACTATCTGTGGCACTTCTAAAGCTATTTTCTCCTTCGGCCCCTATCTCATCAACGGAAAAATCTTTACTAGCACTTTTGCCGTGAGAAATTTCATTTAAAAGTTGAAGGCGGGGAATACCAAATTTATCTTTCAGCAAAAATAAAGCAAAAGACTCTTCTTCACCATATAAAGCCACTAAAAGGTCTTCAGGCCTAACTTCTGATCCTCCAGAGTTGATACTGTGATGCCAGGCAGTTTGCAGCATTCGCTGAGCTCCAACGCTCATAACAGGTGGCATCTTACTATTTTCCTTTTTTCTTTTTGGGATATTATCTTCAATGTATGTTTTTAGTTCTTTGACAAAACTTTCTCTAGGAATTCCCATATTTTTACTGATTTCATTCACTCTAGGCGTCGATAATATAGCGGTCAGTAAATGTTCAATACTGAAAATTTCAAAATTATCTTGATGAGCCTTTTGAATGGCTTTTTGTAATTCTATTTCAAACTCTGGACTAAGTTTCATTCTGCGTCCTTTTCTATACTGGTTTTTAGTGGATGATCGTTTTCTTGCGAATATTGGTTAACGATCATGCTTTTCGTCAATGCTATGTCTTTTGGGTAGATTCCTGCCACACCTGCACCTTGATGGTGAACCATCAACATAATTTTAGTTGCCTCTTCAGGGCTTCGATCAAAAAAATCCTCTAAGACATGAACTACAAAATCCATAGGAGTGTAGTCATCATTATGAATTAAAACTTTATAGAATGAAGGTTCCTTAATCTGCGTATCTAGGGCTCTCTCGGTTTGAGTGCCTGTTTGAGTTTTTTGCGACAAAGTCCCTCCCTGAAAAGTCTAATTCCCTCTCATATATAATATGGTGCCAAGTTTTGATCTGTCAAATTTTGTATAAAGCCTAGGTTGCTATGTCTCTGAAATTAGTTGTATTTTTTTTCAAGGACAAACAATATAATGTTAAAAAGCACCGATCGAAAAATGGAATCGTCCCGGGCTTTCGCCCTCTCTACGATTCAATTTGTGACCGTATTCTAAGCTAACTGGCCCCACAGGTGTATAGAAGCGAAAACTGATTCCCATTGAGTCTCGATAGATATACTCACTTGGTAATTCAATTTCAGGAATATTTACGGCACCACCATCATAGAAAAGGGCTGCACCGAAATCTTCGTAAATAGGAAAACGAAGTTCTAGCTTCACTAAGCCAAAACTACTTTTATCTGAAACGTAGTAGATTGAACTGCCATTTGGTTTTAAACTACTAATATCCACTTCATTAGGAATTTCAGCCAGTTCAAAACCTCGAATGGTTGACCTTCCTCCTAAGAAAAACATTCGATCTTGAGGAACGGCATCGGTACCTTTTCTACCCAAATTCTCTACATAGCCTCCTCGCAGAGAGTAGGCGAAGACCAATCTTTTAGTGTCGTTTAAAGGTAGATAATGGTTGAATACTGCAGTGGCTCTACCAAAGTGAATATCCTCACTACTCTCATAGCCGGGAGAGGCGTATTCAATGGCAAAGCGGGTATAACTACCTTGTCTAGGGGAGAATAGGTGGTCTCGATGGTCTAATTCGATGTATGGTCCAATACTTCCGATTTGTAGTTTTTCTTCCACTGCTTTCCGAGTGGTTTCAAAGCGTCGAGTACCTTCAATTTCCCAAAGTTTCCAGCCTATTTTTGTGTGCTGGTCATAGTCTTTTTCTAAAATAAAATTGATCTCTTTTGATTCTTTAATGTAAGTATTATCGGCATCACTACTTAAAAAGTCGATGTCTTGAGAAAAGCTTAGGTTCGTTCTTCCTTTTATTTTTCTTCCAAAAAGAAGAGGTTCTAAATAGCTTAAGGTAATTTTATTTTCAATGAAACTTTCATTGTTGATTTGGTTTTGAATTTCGACACGGGTTTGTACTACTTTTGCTGAACCGCCTAAGTTTTTGTAGACCAAGCCAGTAAAGCCCTTCACGGTTCCGCCAAACTCATCAGTGACTCCAAGACCTAGTGTGAAAACCCCAGGGTTTCTTTCCGTGAGTTTCACTAATACAGGACGATTACCATCATTAGCAGGGAGTGCTTGTATGTCAACCGTTGAGAATATTCCAAGTCTTTGTAGTAAGAACTCTGAT
>JAYZXX010000069.1:0-9847 GCA_036140815.1 Bdellovibrionota bacterium
AACTTTGTGGGTTCTGGGGATATCTTTTCATTAAATTTCACTTTTTGGAGGAGTCAATAGTCCTTATACAATGCGCTGTAAATGAAAAGTCTACTTGTCATAGTCCTAAAGCCCTGTAATCCTTAAAGTAGGCCCTACCTTCGTCTAGGCCAGGGCATCGATCGAGAGTAACAGCAATTGGGGGGCAGATCTTTCATGGAGATCATCAATCAAAATCGAAATCTAGATTCGTCTAAACTTCCTATAGTTTCGCACTATTTAGATTTTCGTGACTACTTACGTGATTACTACTTACATCAGAAACAAACTCAAAGAAATTACACTTACGCTGTTTTTAGTGCACGAGCAGATATTAAAAGCCCCAATTATCTAAAGCTCGTTATCGACGGTAAAAGAAATTTGTCAGACAGCATGATTCCAAAGTTTGCCAAAGCATTAGCTCTATCGAAAGAAGAGACTGAGGATTTTCGCTACCTAGTTCGCTACAGTCAGGCCAAAGATGGAGACACTAGAAACTTTCACTTAAGAGAGCTTCATGATTTAAGGGTGAAGCACCAATTGGATCGTGGTGAAATCAACAAAGACATTTGGGAGAAAATCCCAGGTTGGATTAGTTGGGTAATCTATGAAATGGTTGCTCAACGTGGAATGAACTTTACGGCAAAAGAGATTCAAAGGAAACTTCGTCCTAAAGTTAGTATTGATGAAATCGAAGCCGCCATTCAAAGGCTTGTAGATTTAGGTGAAATCTCAATAGATGAAGAAACTGGTGAAGCTAAAAAGCTTCGAGATGTTATTAAAACACCGGAAGAAATTCCTGTTGCGCTGGTTAAAAAAATTCAAGCAGAGTTTATTAATCTTGCGATGGAAAGTCTTTTTAACGATTCACCGAAAGATCGTGAGTTTGGTGCTTTAACTCTTTGTATGAACCGAGATGAATTTGAAAGATTAAAGTTTGATCTTCGAAAACTTCGTAAAAAGTATCATCGTGATACAGCGGTTGCTAGAAGTACCGAAGGCGGCGAGAGAGTTTATCAGTTTAATGTTCAACTTTTCTCAATTACTGACCCAGTTTTAGATAATTAATCTCTGTATAGTTCGTCCCATCTGGAAATTATCAATAGAAAAGTGATTTTCGTCTCAATAAGAAACGGAAATTACAAGAAATCCCTGTATATTTAAACAAGCGTTCAAAAAATCAAAGCATCCGAGTATAGTTATATGTAACACGATTACGTCCCTCTCATCCACATGCTCGGTAAGCCATTGGGGCTTTTAAATTCTGCCGAGCATGTATTTTTAAAGTAAAGATGGATCAAAGTGTTTGAAATATACAGAGAGAAAGTTTGTCGTAAATAACACAAAAGAATGAAGCAGCCTTAAAGTTTTCAGCAATGTCTCTCGTTATGATTGAAAAGAACCAAGATTTACTCACAATTAGTTCTATTTATCAATGTTGCGGCTGGAGTGAGTTAATATATAAATACAAAGATTAGCAACACGATTACGATCTTTCCTAACCCTGATTTGCCCCGAAGTTGCGTCTGTAGTTCGTAGAGGGATTCCTTATTGAGTCTGCCGCTGAAGTTCCCCTTAGCCCTCTTTTTCCTGAAATTCTGATTAGATTAAAATAAAAAAGCTCCGCGAAACGGAGCTTTTTTTGTTTTAGGGGGGGGAGTAAAAAAAAGGCCTCGCATAGAACCCCAGGGGGGGGAAAGGGTCTATGCGAGGTAGCCACATTTTTAACTGACGTACCGCGAGTGACTTGTCTTTTATAGAAGCAAGGCCTGGGCCATTGCGAGAACAAAGCTAGGGGAGGCTGAGGAATTGGAAGGCGCATAATTGTCACTTATCAAATGACCATTTACAAAAATTGGCAAGGGTCTTTTCTTTAGGAAAATAGGGGGGAAAGAAATTTTTAGGAGAAAGCTTTTTTTAGGCGAAAAAAAAAGCCCCTTCAAAAGAAGAGGCTTATTTGTTTTCTTATTTTAACTCTTACTGAACCGTAAATGGAATCACTAAATTTCCACCAGGGCGACCATCGTAGTCACCATCCATATGATTCCCAAACGGATCTAGGAAAGCGTCTTCAGGAACAACCACTGCATATTTACCAGCAGGAAGGGCTTCGTATTTGTAAGTAATTTGGTTTGTACCTAAGTTGATGTTTTGTTGTAAGCGCATTCGTCTTCTAACCTTTGAGCCTTTATTGTGATCAACCGAAATGATCCCGATTGGACGAGGGGCTGCGCCTGGAGAGCCTCTAAAACGAATTGTAAAAGAGTTATCCGTAGACTTCACAACAGGGTTTCTCGTTTTTTGTAAATCTGGAATAAAAAGTTGAAGTGGGTCAGCCATTTGATCAACCATTTTGTGAGCATTAATACGACCGAAACCTAAACCGTGAACGTATTTAGAGTTTTTGTTGTAAATGTCATCCACCGAACTTGTTAAAATGTGTGTAACTTGTCTTGCATCCATATTTGGAAACTGAGACCAAATTAATCCCGCCATAGCTGCAGCCATAGGAGAAGCCATAGAAGTTCCACTCATATCTACATAGCGATCATTTGGCGCTGTTGCCATGATGTTTCCACCTGGAGCAGCGATATCAATTTGCCATCCATAGTTACTGAAGCTTGATTTCTTATCACGTGAACTAGTGTTTGCAGATGCATTTACAGAAGCTACTAAAAAGTAAGTGTCTAATCTTGATCTTTCAGGATCTTTTTCACCACTGTTACCGGCAGAGTTGAAAACGAGAACTCCATTGTCATGTGCTAACTTAACAGCATCAACATAGATCGGATCTCTAGACATAGCATTTACATTATAGCTAGTGTTAATAATACGCGCACCATTTGCAACTGCATAGGCGTAAGTTTCATAAACAATTGCAGAGGTCCATCTACCGCCGCCATAAAACTTTAGTGGCATTACTTTAATCCCAGGAGCAACACCGATAATTCCTTTACCGTTGTTTGGCATACCAGCAATGATACCAGCGATATGTGTTCCGTGGCCTCCATGACCATTTCCATAGTCAGGATTATTATTTTTACCAGCAAAGTTCCATCCTACTACGTCATCAATATAGCCATTGTTATCGTCATCGATGCCGTTGTTAGGAATTTCACCAGCATTAACATGCCAAATGTTTTTAAGGTCTTCGTGATCTAGATCAAAACCATCATCAGTAACTGCAAGGATAACTTCTTTACGACCGGCTTGAATTGCTAATGCACTAAATGCATCAATTTGCTCAAGGTGAGTTTGTTCAGAAATTTTAGGGTCATTAAAATCTGAAGCTCTTAATCCCTCGCGGTATTCACCGTGATAAATGCGATTTGGGTGAGCCCACTCAATTAATGGGTTTTGTGTTTGCATAGTTGTACTTAAGCTTTCTACTTCCCCTGCTGATTGGTCAAACTTAAGTAATGCTACTACTGAGTTTCCAGTTTTAGATAATACTTTCGCATCATTTACTGGTTGGCCAGTTGCCATTGATAAGAAACCACTGATGTTTTCATCCATGTTTAAAGCTGACATGCTAAACTGGTTCATCAATTGCGGTTTAAATTTTACGATAATCTCGTCTTTACTAATCTCGACGTGGTTCTTTGCTACAGCTGTTGTTGCCATAAAAAGAACTAAAATTGAAATCCATTTCATTCTTCCCCCCTGTTTGGAATGTAAATTTTACATATAAATTCAGAGGTTTAGCACACCTTGCTGCGTCAGGGGGCGTTTGTTTTGGGATACATTAGAGAATCTTTTGAAAAGCTCAAAAAAGTCAGATTCGGTGTATGGAAATTAAGCAAAACAGCCCTATAATGCATAAAAAGAGTTAAGAGAGTTTGATTTTGTCCGGATTTTAATTAGATGGGGGATCGCCGGTACAAAAAGCTAACGAGGAAAAAATTGAAAATAAATTGGCGGACACAATTCATAAAGTACGTTGCACCTTTAGTGTGCATTTTTTCAAGCCAATTGTTTGCTAGTGTTTCTCCGTCCCCAGTCCAATGTTTTATAAGTGCAAAGCCGCAACGACATTTATTCCTTGATGAGACTAGTGGGAGAAGTTTTTACTCGAAACGGTCTCTAGAAAATTTTGAGGACGATATTAGCACAAAGCAATGTTTTGGAATTTGTTATGCCGAGGCTTTTGCAGCTAGTGTGGAAAGAAATATTCGAATGAAAGGCAAAGGGCGATATTCAGTAGATAGATTGTCACTCATCCTTGAAGCCTTAAAAAATCGCTATGATTTTTTTGAGCAAAACCTATATGAAAAAGAGCCTGATAAGATCAGGCTTCAACACATGGGAATCACCCGGTATGTGAATATAGAAAGGGAAAAAGCTCATGTTAGGGAGGGTGATAGAGAGGTGAAAGATCACAGCTCTATCTACGGTGGGACGAACTACTCTATGTTTCCATACCAAAAAGGTGATAGACAAAGCTTAGAAGTAAAAGGAAAATTTGAAACCTACCTTGTCAGGCGAAAAAATAAGTCCGATGTAGAATTTGAAGATATGCTTATGAATGAATTTTCATCCAAGCTTGTATCAAGTGAAAAACATTTTTTGGAAGAAGAACTTCTTCGCTTTTACAGGGAGTATAATAACTTAGCTTATAGACAGGCTCTGCAAATTAACACCAAAACTCTTATTAATATAAGGGCATTAAATAAAATTTTCGAGCATAGGCCGAAGATTTTAACGAATGTTGAAAAAGCAGTTTTAACGGATTGGTTATTGTTAATGGGAAGGCATGAAAACTTTAGCGAGCTTGAATCTGTTAAAATAGTAGTATCTTTTTTAGAGAAATTCCCAGTCATTCAATCTAAGTTAATTCATCAATATGTGTTTGAAAATGATGACCCAGCGATGATGCAAATGTCGAATTATTACTCGCAATTAGAAGCTTTTTATAAAAACTTTCAGATAGCTAGTGCTAAGCGTTTAGTAGGTAATTTTAGAAAAAACCTTGATGATCAGACTTTGGAGTTTCAAGAAAAAATGCTGGCGTATTGGCGAGGCAGAAGAAAAGGAGAGCGAGTTCATTTACGACCAATTGAGGCAAGTATAGAAGTCAAATTAGAGGGAAGTCATCCTACATCCAGACTCTTCCAGGAAGAAAATCTCCTTCGAATAGAGAATGCTCTTTTGGCGAAACAAACTGTGATGTTGTCTTTTAACTACTTAGGGCAAAACTTACATCCATCTGGGATTGAAAAAGGTTTTAAAAACTTTAAGAAAATTATAAATCCTGAAATCGCAAAGAAACACTACGATGAGTACTCTCTAGATGGCAATCATATGGAAGAGGTTTTACATCTACTAAGAGACACCGAAACCCATGAAATTAAATACGTTATGCTTCGGGGAAATCATGGTTTTGATGGAAGTTGGTCAGGAAAGTACTTGTTAGACATTGACTATTTTCACCAAAACTATGCTTCGCATGACATTCTGACGGTAACAAAAGTTGAGGTCAAAAAAGAAAGCTCTCTATCCAAGGCAGCCAAAAAGGCCTGGGATAAACTACTATCGATCCTGAAGCAGTGAACTTAGTCCAAAAAATGCTAGCACTTTCGCTAAATCACATTTCTCTAGTGCTTTCGGCACCTTACTTGCTTTATTAATTGTTAGAAAAATTGAAAAGCAAATGAAGCGGATCTCAGAAGAAATCGGCGTAAATGTTTTTGGCATATAGAGGCAAAATGCGGCAGAAATGGCACAAGCGAACTGGAATTAGCAAACAAGCTCATTGGCTTGTTTTGTTTGTCGTACTTGTTTTGTTTTCAGACTTCGCTTTTAGCGCTGAGAAAAGCTTTGGTGTTGCCTGTAAGTATTCTGTGGGAGAGCCTGCTAAGAGCTTAGATAATTTTAGCTTTGAATTTTTGGCAGCGGATTATCTTGTTGAAAAAGACACGGGCAAGAAATATGAGCTGCTTTTGCCTAAATCCACTCTAGAAAAAAGGATGTCCACTTCTCAAGAATGTGGTACCTGCTATATAGAATCTACAAGTAATATCACCGAACAATTGCTCCAGCAATTCATGGGTAGTCAAGTTTCCGTGGACCGAGTAGACTTTTTGATTCGAAATTTCCGCGATAAATTAAATTCTTTCCCGACTACTAAACCTACAACCCCCAATGCTCGTTGGTTGGGGGATACGCAAAACTATTTAGAAAAGTGGGCTAAGAAGAAAAATATGCCTTCTGATATTAAATATTGGAGAGAGAGGGAAAAAACCTATGATTTTATTTCAAGTGGTACTTTGGGGCAAATTTATAAACAAAGAGGTCAAGAAGTTGAGGGTGTAATCCCCACAAGAGCAGTGGTTTTTCGAAGCTTACCTAGAAAGACGAAGGAAGACATTGAATTCGAAAACTCGTTAATCTCTATGATGAATTTGGAGCTAGTTTCTTCCTCAAGATCAATTTACGAAAAAAATGTCAGTGTTTTTAAAGCCAAAGTTAGAGTATTGAATCAGCAGAGAAAAGAAAAAGAGCAAATGTATTTAGAAGTTTCTTCTGTTTTTAGGCTGCTGTCCAAGTTTGGTGAAAAACCTAGGTCTAGTAAAATTCCTAAAATTTCTAATTTGAACCGAAAAACAAGAGAAGGTCTTTTCCGTATATTTGGTTATAGCAATTCTACTCGAAAAATGCAGTTACCAGAGGGCTTACTAACATACTTAAATTTAAAGAATGAGTTGGATAAGTTAAAAGCCAATTCAAAGGAAGATATTTTTAGCGATCCTTGGGTTAATGATTTGTATAAAGACCTGATTCAACTTAGTAAAGTTTTAGAGAATCTTGACCAAGGAATAAAGGCAGGAATTACTGCTCAATATGAAACTATCTTTTTAAGATACCAATCTCAGTCCAATGCCTATTGGGCCCAAAGGATAAAGACTTATCCTGAGTTGCAAGATGTTCTGGGATTACATGAACTATTGGTGAGTCATGATAATTATGTGAGGGCTGAGAATATTAGAAAAATACACCTAAGAAAGAAGAACTATTCGTCGGTGGAAAACGTTGTAAAGGCCCTCAATCAGGGTAAAGCGATTAGCATTTCTTACGATTACTTTTTTGATCACCGATACATACCAGAGTCTGCAGGAGCCGAATTTCGAGTGATGGACTTAGTTGTTAATCCAAACATGAATAAGGGGAGGGACCCTGAAACTGGCAGACCTTACTCCAATGGTGGGGGACATGCGGATACAATTATTAATGCCATTAAGGATCCTGATACTGGGAAAGTAAGTCACTTCATTTTGCAAGGGACACACGGAACCAATGAAAATTGGAATGGAAAATATTTGTTATCGGTAGACTATTTTGTGAGACATGTTTATCGCTATCGTATTCTTGAAAGTTTGGAGCTTAGGGATCTAGAGTGAGGAAGTCTGCAAGCTAGATAGAACTTTCATCTCGTTTAGTTCCTGGTTTGTAATTTGAAAAAACACTGAATCATTAGCGAATCGAGAGAAGGTTCTTTCTCAAAAAAGTGTTTAGAACCAGCAAGTAGAGGGCTTGAACTGGTCTCCTTAATTGCGGAAGAAAACCTCTAAGGCATTAAGTCTTCTGTAAACTCCCGTTTTGTCCGGATATCAATTCTTACAAGATATTTTCAATCACAGAATTCAGTGTCTTATAGAGTATGTATCCGCAATTAAGGGGGCCAGTTTAAACTCTAAATATAAGACTATCTATTTTTGCTTACTCAGTAACTATAAAAAAAGAACTGGTGAGCAAGGTGGCTAAGGATGTAAATGAAAAAAATCCATACCTATAAACTATAACATTTGTTAATTTATTTAATTTTTTAATCCTTTAAAACTGAGTTATAAATTCTATGTCTTTACAACATAGATCTGGGGGGATCAGTAAAGGAAAGCGAGGGGGATATTTTTTCAGCTCTAATACAATTCAGGGGGGATTTGGAGTTGAAAATATTTTGAGCTATAGGAAGTTTTGATATCTGGGGGGATGAAAAACTTCTGTGGGAGGGGCTAGAGTAATCTGGCCCCTTTTTTTTGGGACTTGGCACATTTAAAAAAAATCTAAAATAATCCGAACATTTAATAATCCCATGTTATAACGCAGGCATTGAAGTTTTAGAAAATGAATTTCAAGGGTGTATATGAAAATTTGGGTGTGTTTTTTCATGGTTTGTGCCATGCCAAGCTTGGCATCGATACAAGCTCCATTGTTTCCAGAAGATGGTAGTCAGAGAATCAATTCTTGGTTCTATTCTAAATATGAGGTTTCTAAAAATTATAGAGAAGCTGGTTCATTTGCACTGGTTAAACAGGCCTTTGCCAAGCACGGGGTAAAAACCGTAGGCCTTGATAAAAAAATTGCTTGGCTTCAAGATATTTTGTTCTTTGATCAAAATGGCAATCACTTAGTATTAAAAGACCCTGGATATGGGGAAGAGTTTTATCAAGGTTTAACTGGTGCTGTTTATACCTATGAGGGACCAGGTTACTTTGATCTTCAAAAATTTGCGGCCGAAGACATGCCGTTTGAATATGTTAAATCAATTCCTCTAAAGTACAGTCTCTTTGAAGGTGGTGGGCTTATTTCTGGTAAGTTTAAAAACTCGGAATCCTACGCTATTGTAACTCACGAGCGTTTTCATTCGGTTAAACGGTATATTGAATATCAATTGGAAAAAGAGATTAGTCTTACGGAAGCAAAAGAAATTGTCGCAAAAGACTTTCAATTGCTAGGAAGAAACCTTTTTGTTCTGCCGGCCAAAGTTTCGGGACGCCATTTAGATTTGTACCTAAAGGCTCTTCCTGATGGAGTTTTGTTAGTGGATCAAAGTGAAGAAGCGAAACAAGAGTATTTAGAAGAGCTTTATGTAAAAACTAGGGATCAAAGCTTATTAAATTTCTTAGAATATTACAGAAATGAGCGAGATTATTTCTATACTTATGGATTACCTGCTGCTATTGATTTTCTTTCTAAAAACTTTGAGATACATAGAGTTTTTGGAGAGTTTCGTGAAATAACTCACAGGAATGGCTTCGCAAGGACAGAAAAAAATGTGAATTTTTTTAACGGAATTTCCGGAGTTGATCCAGAAGGAAAATCTTTTTTTATTACCAATAGATCCGCAAGCTCTAAACTTTTAGAAAAACAATTCTCTAGCTCTTTAAGGGCTTTTGGTTTTGAAGACGAGAATGTTCATTTTGTTGGTAGGTACTATCTTGGGGCAGCAGGCATTGATTGCTTTGGGGTTCCTTCTCCCGTTCGAATTAACTAGCAACTTTAAATTTCAGTTGCACCTGGGTCCCTTGTTCGTAATGAGATTTTGGTGGACTAAAAACCTGAATGCTTCCTGAGAATTTGTGGACTAACTGTTCAACAATGGGCATGCCGAAACCGGTGCCTTTTTCGCCATTTGTACCCGGCCTAGAGGTTGGAATATCAGTGGCAAACAAATTTGCTAAAATATCAGAAGGGATACCGATTCCATTATCAGTGATATTGAGTACCCAGCTAGTCTCCTCTTTTACTAGGTCTAATTTAATTTCTCCACCTTCTTGGGAGAACTTAATAGCATTGGTTAAAATATTTGTGATAATTTGGTTTTCGTAAATACTAGGGTCTATTTCAGCTAAGCATTCTTCAGAGGGAGCGTTAAATTCTATCTTAAGGTTCTTAGGTTGAATTTTGTCATTTAAGTATTCTATTGCCGATGCCGTCGATTTTTTAATACAAGCTTTTCCAATGTTGATACTTAATTTTCCTTGAGAAAGGGCAAAAAGGTTTCGTACATCATTAATGATCTGACTAATTTTTGCCGTGTGCTTGATCGCTT
>JAYZXX010000070.1:0-30543 GCA_036140815.1 Bdellovibrionota bacterium
ATCACCATAAATTCTTACAAAAACGCACATTGGACGAGAGCTATCACTGCTTACAGAACCTTTAAGTTCAGCTAACTTATCGGAAAGATTAAACATGCATTACATTTTTTTTGATATCACTAAAAAACATATCATTCTGAGAAGAAACATTTCTTATTGTGCCTGAACTAGGCAAAGAAGCGGCGATTGATCATTGCCGCTAAACTATTTTGAGTTTTTTATTAACTTTATCTTTAGATTATTTTACGTAGAAAAAAGTGAATTAGTTTATCTCGTACTTTAAGAAGCGACAATCCAAGCCACCATTATTCACTGGAAATTTTCGCGAAGCTTTCAAGCGCAAATGCCCTGGTAAATCTGGGTTTCCTGAAATCATCCACATAGTCCAGCCTTTAAAATTCTCTTTTAAAATATGGCCAAAGTCTTTATACAAATCTTGAAGATCATATGGATCAGACAATCTTTCTCCATATGGAGGATTGGTGACAATTAATCCTTTTCCATAAATTGGATTTTCAAGATTAATCACATCCCCTTGTTTGAACTCAATTAAGTGATCCACTCCAGCTTTCCTAGCATTAGACTTTGCCACTTTTATCGCCTTTGAAGAACGATCGAAACCAAAGAAAATAGGCTCTTGATCTTCAGCTTCTTCCCTTTCTTCTGACATGCACTCTTCAAGGACTTCACTAAAAACATCTGCTTGAAATGTCTTAAGATCTTGAAAAGCAAACTTTTTTCTTCCAATACCTGGAGCGACTTTTTGCCATTTCAATGCGGCTTCAATCAAGAAAGTTCCAGAACCACACATTGGATCAACAATGGTCTGCTCCCCATCCCAATCTGTCATTTGCAAAAGTCCAGCGGCCAAAGTCTCTTTCATTGGAGCTTCAAGTTTTTCTTCACGATAACCTCTTTGAAACAAAGGATATCCACTGGTATCAATAGCAAGGCTTACTTGCGACTTAAACATTTTAAGGTGTAATCGTAAACTGGCTCTTGAATCCACATCTGGTCTCTCACCATATTTTTCACGAAATTGATCCACCACCGCATCTTTCACTACCATGGCAACGAAACGTTGATCTCTAAATTTTGGAGAGTTAGCAACATTCGCATCGACATAGATTCCTTGATCTACATTGATGTATTTTGTGTAATCATGCTTCATTACATTGTTGTAAAGTTCTTCTCTGTTATAAGCTGGAAAATCTAAAATCGGAAGAAGTACACGGGATGCAATTCTGGATTTCAAATTCACCATATAACAGTCACGCCAAGAACCTTCGAAATAGACTCCCATCTCTATGCCTTGGCTCCAAACTCTTTGGATACCGATATCTTTAATTTCTTGCTCGAGAGCGTCTCTTAAACCTTTGGAACAACTTGCGAAAAACTTTGCCATAGCGGCTAATTTAAGGCTTTTAACTCAGCACAACAAGAAGCAAGTGTCTACTTGGCATTATTACAATATTACTGTCTAGAGAATAGTACTTTTGCCGCCTTCTTAGAATAATGGGATAGCACCTAAATTCCAGTTGTTGGCTTTAGCCCGGAGAAAATGAGAGGCGGCGAAACAAATATCCGTTGCCAAGCTGAGGCCGTCCTGTTGTGAATTTATCAAAAACTACTTTCTAAGATACAGATGGTCCTTGAACCCAGGGGAAACGCCATGCTTTTTATTGTTCCCCAATAGCAGAATAATACTGCTACTTATATTAAAATCTAAAAAACCAAAGAAAATTAAAATGATCCTCTTACTTGCGGATGAATAGTTATCCGGCCAAGAACTATCTATGAATTTCAGTTCAACACTGATTTGTTTCTTCGCTATCTATATATTCATCCAATCTGCTCAAATACCTAACCAGCAAGTATCTGCAACTAATAGCCCCAATTTAAAATAAAAACAGGAAAACCATAGATCCATTTTCTCGATTAAAAGCTCAGAGCAGATCCATCAAAAATTAAGCCAAAGAGACACAAAAAAACCCCAGTAAATAGGCTGAGGTTTTCTCTTCGACTTTTAAAAAAGATTTTTTACTTAATCGATTTGATATGAAGCTGTTGGAATTTTATTTTCCATCATAATTAAAGCAATAACTTTGTCGATCAGACTTAAGCGAGCATAGTCTTTAACCATGTCACGAAGACGAATTTTTGTATTTTGAACTTCCTCTGAATAGGGATTATCTTCGAATATTTTTATACTAGTAATTTCGAATTGACCAAAAGCCTTTTCTGCAGATTTCCCTAGTCGATTCATATTACTTGCTTCAACCTGACTAGCTGTGATTAATCCAGAAGCTTCCTTTGATAGAAAATGAAGTGTTGCGTAGAAAGATTCGTCGCTTTCAGTTTTAATTTTAGAGAACTGACTTTTTACAATTCGACTCAACTTTGATTCATTCGTAGCTTTACAACGAAAGCTTTTTCCCAACCCCCAACGGTAAGTAAGTACAAAACTAGCATCCTCTAGAATCTCAACGATCAAAATTTTGTGTGAGCCTTCACGATTAAAAAGTCGATTCGAAAGTTTCGTTTCGAAACACTGAACAGCCGATTCCGGTTGTGAATCTAAATCTAAATATTCAAACTTCAACACCCCTAAACCCTGTTGTGCTTGCGCAGTACCAGCGAATAGGAAAACTAACGCCATCAATAATTTCAACGACTTCTCCTTTTTTATTAAGTTGTATGAGTAACTCCCAGTGCCTGCAATTTACACCACTTATGATAAAATTGTTCAGAAACTGTATTTATTACAGCTGAATTTCGAAAAAAACTAACTAATCCAGCTTTTATAGTTTAGCTGCCTAGTGGAATCATTTACTTTCTCCATTTGGATTTGGTGAATTTTCCACTGTGGAGGATAAACACTCGGGTCCATTCTATCCGCCCATTCTATACAAACCACGGCTTTTTGTTGATTAAACAAATCCCAAAACCCCGTAGATTCTAGATCTTCTTCATCTTCCACACGATACAAGTCAAGATGATCTATATTAAAGTCCTTCGCGGAGTACACATTGTGAATCGCGTAGCTCGGAGAACAAGATTGTTCTTCGCTCAATTCTTCCACTAAAAACTGAACCAGCTGAGATTTTCCAACCCCCATCGCTCCTTCAAGCAAGATAATGTCCCTTTGCCCTAGACTTTCAACAGTCCATTTTTGAACCCAAGTTTTTAAAGCGGCAAGACTTTCGATTTTAGTGCTTTCCATAGGTCTTTGGTGTAGCAGGACTTCCCCTAAGCCGCCAGGACTTTTTACCAAATTGTATTTTCGAGCCTATGTCTAGAAGCAAAGATTTGCGAAAATGAAAGAATGACGTGGAAACTGAATTTCTTAATTTTTCTATTTATAAGCGAGTTGGCTTTTCCGATGCACGTTTTAATTGATCCAGGCCATGGCGGCCACGATCACGGCGCACAAAGCCAAGGAATTCGCGAAGCTGACATCACCCTAAAGATTGCAAAAAGACTTTTTAAACTTTTAGACAAAGATAAAGACATTCAGTACTCCACAACGAGAAACTATGACAAAAATCTCGAGCTACAGGATCGCAGTGACAAGGCCCACGAAGCGAAAGCTGATCTTTTTTTAAGTATCCATGCAAACGCCTCCTTAAATCCAAGGGCCAGAGGGACAGAGATTTATATTCAAAACATCCTCCCCTCCGATCAGTATTCTTTCTTTTTGGCGAACCGAGAAAACAATGGTGAAGCTTCGAAGCGAGGTACTCGACCAAGCCTTTTGGACAAATCAAAATACAAAGCCGATGTGGTTGGCATCATTGATGACATCAATAGAAATCATTTTATCGAAAAGAGCTACGATCTAGCCAAAGTTTTTGAAAAGCGGTGGAAAAAGGATATGAAAGTTCGAAAAGTGAGAATGCGCCAAGCCCCTTTCTTTGTAGTTTCTTCGGTGAATATGCCATCGATTCTATTAGAAGTTGGCTACCTAACAAACCCAAGAGAAGCCAAACATTTAAATTCATCGTGGTACCAGCAAAAAGTAGCAAGAAGCATCTACAATGCTTTGCGTGACTATCAAGCAAAAGCCAATTAAAGAAAACTAGTTGCCTCCTGGTAGCGATTTATATAGCTCCTGAGAGCATTTTGACAAGATACATAAACATCGACAAATACCTAATTATTCAATATCCTGTTCGCCATGAGAATAGATAATAGAGAATTAGATCAGATGAGAGAAGTCTCCTTCGTGAACGAGTTTACCTTGCACGCTGAAGGAAGTGTTTTAGTTAGCTTTGGAAAAACCAAAGTAATTTGTACCGCAAGTGTTGAAAACAGCTTACCAAAATGGATGATGGGAAGTGGTGCTGGCTGGGTAACAGCCGAATATGCCATGTTACCAAGATCCACTCACACTCGTATGCGAAGAGACAAAACCTCTACAGGCGGTAGAAGCGTTGAAATTTCTCGATTAATCGGAAGAAGCCTCAGAGCCGTTGTAGATATGCAGAAATTAGGTGAACGCCAAATCACTGTAGATTGTGACGTTATTCAAGCAGATGGCGGAACTCGTACTGCTGCGATCACAGGTGGCTTCGTCGCCCTGGCTATCGCCTGTAACGACCTACTTAAAAAAGGTGAAATCAAAGAGATTCCTCTAAAAGATTATCTTGGCGCTGTTTCAGTAGGGATTGGAAAAGACGGACCAATGCTTGATCTTTGTTATGAAGAAGATTGTGCCATTGATACTGATATGAATTTTGTGATTAACGGGAAAGGAAATTTCGTTGAAATCCAGGGAACTGCTGAAGGTGAAGCTTTCAGTCGTGCCGAAATGGACAAGATGATTGATTTCGCCCTTAAGGGTTGTGAAAACATATTCAAGCAACAAGAGAAACTAATTGGTGAGTTCTTTAAAAGGTAAATTATGGAAGTTTGGATCGCCTCTGGCAACAATGGAAAATTAAAAGAATTTCGTTTTCTACTTCGAGAGCTAGAACCTGAAGTTCACTCCCCTAACGAATTAGATTACTACACGACTCCTAAAGAGACTGGTGAGACATTCGAAGACAACGCAAGAATTAAGGCAAAAGCTCTAGCAGCTGTAAAACCTGGCGTTTGGGTAATCGCTGATGACTCAGGCCTTTGCTGTGAAGGAATCAACGGACTTCCTGGGGTTCACTCTGCAAGATATGCTGGGGACAAGGCACGAGATACTGATAACGTGGCTAAATTATTGAAAATGTTGCAAATGCGCACGCAAAATCGCAAAGCCCATTTTGAATGCTGCCTAGTTGCCTACTCTCCTGAAGGTGAAGAAATTGTAGTTACAGGAAAGCTGGAGGGGGAAATTGCTAGAAAGCAAACTGGAACAAATGGTTTTGGCTATGACCCAGTATTTGTTCCCTCTGGAATGGATAAGACTCTGGCTGAATTAGAGAGCCAAGAGAAAAACAAAATTTCCCACAGAGCAGTAGCCATAGAAAAATTGTTAGAACGAATGAAATAAAAAAAAGCTGCTTTAAAAGCAGCTTTTTTTATCTTTTCTTTTTGATGGTTTGACGACCCGTATGATTTTTCCAGTTATAGTCTGGATTTTGTTCAAAACGATCTTGCCATTTTTTCCATTTTTCTTCTGGTAAATCGTGGCGAACACTACCTTGTTTTGTGAAATGAATTAACGGTTTTTTACCAAATAAAAAGCTTATAATGCCCATAATTTACCTCTTGATACTTTAAATTATCGAAAACACTGCCTCAGTGCAAGTAGTTCTCATAATAGACACTTGCAACAAGACCGTTTTTCAATAAGTTTTACTATATCTTAAGCGATATTTTAGAAACTAAGCTAATAGACCGCTCGCAACAAAAGATCTAAAAATTCTAATTTGGATTCGTTATATACTAGAATAGCTAAAACTAAATATTTTCAAAAACCTGTGAGCTACTGAATAGACATAAGGCATGACCATTAATGCATATTAAAAGTGAAATTTTCCAGCCTCGACCTACTGGAGACCAGAAAGATTATATTTTTTAAGCCGGTAGTTCCGCTAAGAGCAGGAAAAAAATGAATGCGATCCAAGCCAGTAAAATAAGCTCACTTTTTTTAAACTTGTTTAAGTTCTCAACTACTGCAGAATTTTTAACCTGTGGGCCAATTTTCGTTACTAATTGTAAATAGGTTGCTTTTAAATAACTCATTAAATCGTCCTTATGAAAGCTGGGTCTCTCATCGGTTTCTATAAGCAAAACATAAGCCAAAAACAGGCTCATCGTGTACAAAAAAATTCATTTCATTGCAAATGAAAACAAGATTCTAATAAAGACCACATAAAGAATACAGCGCAGATTTATTTTTTTAGACTTAAGGCAAACTAGCTTCTTCGAAAGCCAATTCCTCTATTTCATATAAAAGCTCAGTTTCTATTTCATACCCTCTTTCACGCAGGAGCGGCTCTTGAATTGGTAAGTGGTTTACTCCCACGAAATAAATTAAATACTTAGAATTCGCCTCTTCTAAACTTGAGTCCAAGCCATCCACCATCGCCTTGTCACGATTGGGAGACTTTGCAAAGCCAAGAAAAAGTTTTTCTACAGAAACCAAAGATATTGGGACAATCAGTAAACTTAAATACTCGTGTAAATGAACCCCAGAATACAAGATAGGAGTTTCCAGAAACAGTCGAACAATGAGGTTGATTCCCAGCAAGGTCTTCAAGCCTTTGTAATTTGAAAAATGAGCTGCCACTAAAAAGCCGTTGAACGATAGTTTTTCCATTAAGTTTGGACGATGATTCTTTTCGACGTAAAAAATCTGAGTCTTTAAAGCCTCAGGTTCTCCCCTTTTAAAGCTATCTAGAACCTGCCAATAAACTTCTCTAACCAATTCCTCAGGCTGCTGGAAATGTGCACTTAGCTTTTTGATGTTCTTTTCAGACTTTTCTCTTAACTCTTTCGTTGATATTAAACCCTCTTCAATCGAGGCAATCATCTCATCCTTCAGGGAATAAATATCTATGCTAGAGTTATAAACTTCGTTTTCAGACCTAGTATAGAATATTTCAAAACTACTTAAAAAAGAAAAAGGAGAATATTTTGCTGGATCGGAGGATTCTAAAGCAAAAGCGCTGAACTCTCGTTGAATTCCTGCTGTCGCCAGAGCCGATTTTTCATCTTTCACATGAGTTTCACCAATTGCGAGCAAATACTGTTTAGAAGCATTCACTTTTTTCGAATAGATCCTTAATTCATAGTCCCCCTCAAATATATCCACTAAGGCCAAAACCTGCTTTTTAGATAAGCCGGCTCTAGCAATGGCCGAAGTTTCGCAATTTGCAAAAGCACTTAGCCCAATGAACATTGATACAATTGAAATAATAATAATTTTACTTTGACCAAACATGAAAGACTTTCCTGCCATTAATTGCAGAAAATTTCAAAGAATCAGGCCAAGCATTCAATAAAAGCTTAAAAAATGGAAATAACTTCAGTTGCTGTGAATTTAGTACCTGTTTTTTATCAGTGCTATTTTAAGCATTGGCTAAAAAATTGCTTCAGAACGAAGGCCATGTTTTTAGATACTTAGAGTAAGTAGAATGACTTTAGCTATGCCTTTACCCAGAACCCGAATTAAAAAGCAGTCCCAAGGGACTGCTTTCAAAAACTGTTTTTAATATTTGAATCTAGCATTCGGTGTAATTAGGCCCCCCCCCACCTTCGGGAACCGTCCAAGTGATATTATCAAAAGGGCACTTAATATCACAGGTTTTACAGTGAATGCAGTTTGTATAGTTAACCACTAAATCTTTTGAACCAGCTTCGGCATCTGTCATCTCATAAACGTTTGCCGGACAAAAATGGTTACATGGCGATTTGTATTTGGGTTCACAGGCCGTACGACATATATCAGAATCGGCAACTAGCAAATGGCTAGGGGCGTCCTCTTCGTGATAAGTACCGGTCATATATACTGAGCTTAATTTATCAAAAAACAATTCATTATCTGGTTTCGGAATTTGGTTCTCTTCTTTCTTTAAAGCCTCAGGCCCCCAGACTTCAACCGCAGGCTCTGTTGTTTTTGCGTCTTCATGCATCGGCATTGGATCCGTTAGCCCTCTACCTCCTGTCATTTCTTGGATGGCTATCAATGGCATTGAGCTAAACATTCCCTTAGACAAGGTCTGGTGAAAGTTACGCACTCGGTACAAATCTTTTTTAACGTATGAGGCGTGGACCTTTTCTTCATAAAGAGACAAGGTTTTTTCAGTAAAGTTTTGTTGGGCAATGGCCTCAAAAGCGGTTTCCCCGGCCAGCATCCCTGATTTCATCGCTAAATGGATGCCCTTTAGTTTTTGCACATCTACCATAGAGGCTGTGTCCCCAACTACCATCATTCCATCATGGTATAGTTTCGGCATTGAGTACCACCCGCCTGCTGGGATAGTCTTTCCACCATAGGCGATCACTTTTCCACCTTTGGTCATTTCCGCGATCCACGGATGTTGTTTTAGTTTCTGCAACTCTCTATGTGGATCAAACAAAGGATCATTGGTATCTAAGTAACCCACTAATCCTAATAAAATTTTATCTCCTGGAATGGTATAGATAAAAGTTCCACCAATGGTTTCATTTAAAGGGTAACCAAGGGTATGAAATACCTGACCTGGTTTTACAGTTCCTTCAGGCATTTGAATAATTTCTTTTACACCTTCTTCGAAGACCTCGGCATTTTTCCCTTCACGCAAGTTTAGTTTTTTAGCCACTTCCTTAAAAAGTGAACCACGGGTGCCTTCGGCGAAAATAGTAAGTTTTGATTTTAAAATCATCCCCGGTTCGAAATTATCCTTTGGTTGACCATCTTTACCAATTCCACGGTCGCCAGTACGAACCCCAATCACTTTATTGTTTTCATCGTACAAACATTCTACAGCGGCAAATCCAGGAAAAATATTGATCCCCATTTCTTCCGCTTGTTCGCCTAACCAACGATTCACTTTTGAAATGCTAACGATTAAGTTGCCGTGGTTTTGAAAAGGCGGAGGCGTAATCGGTGCTTTGATCTTATAGGTCTTACCCAAATAATAAACCGCATCCTCTTTCACATCAGAATCAATGGGACAGCCTTTATCTCTAAAGTCAGGAATTAGCTCACTTAATGCGCTTGGGTTCATTACAGCACCGCTGAAAGAGTGAGCCCCCACTTCTGCACCTTTTTCCAATACCACTATCATTTGTTCTGGAATTTCTTCGCCTTGTATTTTTCCAGAGCCAATGGCCTCATTGTATTCGTTAATTTTTTTCTGTAGCTGAATAGCACAAGAAAGACCAGCAGAGCCTGCTCCAACGATGACTACATCGCATTCCATTTCTTCACGTTCAATTTGTTCACTCATAAAATCCCCTACATGAATCCAGCCTGAAATAGTGCTTGGCTGATGACTTCCATTCCTTTCCAAAAGTTTCGAATGGAATTTTCCTCAATAAACAAAAGTTTATAACGACTTCATTATCAAGTCACTTTCATCTTCTACTAGGGAATTCTCTTGGTTTCAAATAATCTCGGCAACTTAAAGCGTTTACTGCTGAAAGTCTACGCACTCATCCTCTGGATCAGTGATGGAAGCCACATTTCTGGATTGGCAGCGTTTATCTAGGGCTATGCTATCGAAAACATGCCTATGCAGTTCGGCTGTTCCCATTCGTTTATACTCGGGAAGATTTACCTGTACCTCTAGGACACCTTCATCCTGCCAACCTGGATAACTCATAGATTTTTTCTTTAAAAAGTCTTGATGTTCTCCCGCGAAGAGGCTGATTCCAAAAAGTAAAAAGACAGATAGCCAAAGCTTCATTTGCAACTTCCTTCGATTAAAGTTCCGAATTCCATCGACATTTTTTACGATAATATTAAGTGCTAATCTATAAGTATGTGAAATCAGGTTTTAGAATTTACCCCAGAGGATCAATTGAATACACTTTTCAAAAATATATATTTTTTTCTTGATCGTTTCATATTCACCCTAATGCGCAGGAATCACTAGCCATAGAGAAACCCTTAAGCAAAAAAACTACAAATAAATTATGGATCAGTTTTCACAAGACTTCACTGTTTCCAGAAAGAAATATAGCCATAACTGCAGCTTTCACATTCGCTGCGTAGAGCTTTTACTTAACTCAAATTCAAATTCAAATAAAGTCAAATAAGTCTACTTCTCTAAACCCTAAGCATTGAAATTAATTCTAATCCTACCAACTCACCTGAACCCGATTTAATTGCTCAGTAACCCCGAAATGATAAACAAATATTATGAGAATTCAAAAAAGCATTTAAAACTATTTTTTAGTATCTGAATTGATCCAGCATATCTTTAGATATAGTTTTTTCCAAAGTACCCGTATCATCCTATCCAATTTACTCGGTCTATTTTAAATGTCTTGAAAGCCTGCTAAAAGCTAGAAATCAAATCTTTGGGAGAGTTTTATGAAAATACCTAAGCTTCTTTTTATTGGTCTATTTGCTTTAATTAATTTTGCCTGTAGTAGCAAGATGTCCTTGGACAATGGAAACCATACTTCCAGCTCCACACCAGGTGACAAATTTGTACCTCTAGAAGCCCCGGAATCAGAACAACCTCAAATGGAAAAGGCTTTCAGGAATGTCTTAGCGGAAATTCAAGATGATTCTATCTTCAATGAAGAAAGCTGTAGCTCCTATTTGCAGGGAGAACTTAGTCGCTTAGAGCAAGATTCCTACAGTAAGTTTATTGAAGTTTCTGAAATCAGCTATTCAAACTTTGAAAAGCCTGCACCAAGAATCATAGACACTCTTTTTAAAATTCGCTTAGCTGCCAAACAAGAATTGGACAGCTTTAAAGACCCAAGTAAAGCCTGTGTATCCGAAATTCGCCGTTTGATCCGTTCCGCACGATACGCAGAAGAAACTTTATCAGAGTGGTTGGTGACGAGAGTTCCTCAATTGGATTTAGAAGCCCAAGATTTTAAATCGAACAACTCTCTGCAAAAATTAGTAAACCCTAATTACTACGAGTCCCCCGAAGATTTTCGCTTTAAATCGGGCGATATCCTCTTAGTACGTGGTGAAACTTTCGTTAGCGCAACCATTGCACGCATCGGTGATGATGATGGACAATTCTCTCACTTGGCCCTTGTTTATAAACCTGAGCCTGGAACCCCCTATTATGGCCGTACATATGTGATCGAAGCTTTGATTGAAACAGGAGCGATTGTTAAACCAATTCAAATGTTTTTGGAGCATAACCACACTCGTCACGTAGTTTATAGACCAAAAGGCAAAGCGGCTGAGTACGCGCACAAAGCCGGTGAACAAATGTTAGATCGTTTGAAACATCAATTAGACCAATGGGGAAACCCTCTCATTTCTCACGACTGGTGGAACAATTTAGATTTCCTTGATACACTAGTTGACGAAAAGGCAATTCAATACAATTTTGCCATGGATCTAAGTCTTGAAGACAAAATGTTTTGCTCACAACTTGTGGCCATTGCCTACAGAGACACCTCAGCTGGTGAGATTCAAATTCCTCGCTTTAAAACCACTTTCGACGAACTTAGCGGATTCCCTCTCTTAACTTCCCTCACGGTTACAACCAATGAGACCTTTGCTCCTTCAGACATCGAATTTGACGACAATGTTGAACTTGTCGCTGAATTTAGGAACCTAACAAAATCAGATACAGGAATGTATAAAACCCAAAAAGTAAAAACACAAGATGCTTTCTTTACCGTTTTTTTAGAGAAAATGCACACCCACAACTATGTGGTTAACCCCTTGTTTATGAATGTTGATAACCTAGTAACATGGGTAGGCATTGGTTGGGGAAAAATACAAAGCTTCTTCGGTTATGGAAGCGAAATAGTTCCAAGCACTGCTCCTGCGAGCTTTATGAGAAAGGCCGTTGCTATGGAGTTCATGCAAAAAGAAATGATGGAAGATCTTTTCAATTATGAAATGAATCACTTCAATCGTTACGGATATTCTATACCTTATGGCAAATTGATGGAGCAAATTGAATTGGCTCGTGTCATTGACTGTATTGACTATATGGCGGAAGAAAATGGCTATAGAAAAACTCAGTTAGAAGTCGGTTATGAACCAAAAGAAAAGATGTTCGCTAGCTACTATAAGCCTGTAAAAAAGATTTTTGAAGATTCTAAATACCATGGAATTTTTAGACCTGCGGATGATATGTCTTGTTTAGATCCTAATAGAGAAATAGCAACTTATTCTAGAGATGAGTTGGTTGAACTACGAACGAGCCTTTCCCAATAACTACGTGATAACCTTTCAACAAAAGCCAAGCCCAGTGCTTGGCTTTTTTGTGTACTCATTTACACATTTCTTACAAAAAGAAATAAGTCTTTTCTTACCCAAATTCAATAAACTAAAAAGATGACAGATAAAAAAATAAAATACTTTTTATAGATCATCGCCAGCCTCTGTGTGGTCAGGTTTCTTCTACCCAAAGTGATGCTATACGGAATTAACAATGTATTAAGCTCTCAGTTAGAAAACTTAAAAGATGAAATAAAGCCAAAATATAAAAACATTCAATTAGATCCAAAAACTTTAAATTAAACATCCCTTTTCTATTCTTTTTATTTCTTTTAGTTTTTTACACATCTTTTTAAAGGGATCAAAAAGAAATAAAAATTCAAATTGATAGAATGTTTAAAAAGGAGAGAGATTATGCAAACAATATTTCAAGTATTACACAGAGATCACGATGTTCAGAGAGAACTTCTAAGAAATTTATCAAATACTCACGGCGATTCAGAAACTAGAAGAAGCCTATGGGAAATTTTAAAGCAAGAGCTTCGTTCCCATGACAAGTTCGAAGAAAGGTACTTCTACTCTGCTCTACTTTTTGATGATGAAGTACAAAAGTTATCTAGACACAGTATTGCTGAACATAAAAAAATTGAAGATCACATCAAAAAAATTGAAGAAACAGAGTTTTCCTCGCCAGGCTGGCTAGTACATCTAAAAAATCTGAAATCTTTGGTTGAGCACCACCTCGATGAAGAGGAAAGTGAAATCTTTCCTGTAGCAGGGCAGGTATTAGAAAGAGCGGAAAAAAATATGCTCGCTAGAAAATATAAATTTGAAATGGAAGACTCCTTCGCAGATCAAGTTAGACACTAGGAGAATCTATGACAACAAGACAAAAAATAGCAGCTGCGATATTGATTTGTTTCGGCTTAAGCGTCATCGCTTACCCCTTTCTTTTTTCTCCCAAAGAAAGTTTGAATGAAATCAGCGGCACAGTTGAAGCAACTCGCTAATACAGGAATTAGCTCAGTAAGGACAAAGCATTAGGGTTTTCTCAAAGATAGACTTCATAAAATCTCCGTACTTCTTTGTAGAATTGGCTCGAACAAAAACTCTTTGTTAGTTCTTATTGGGCTATTATATTTTTAAATGACTACACTAAAGACCTAGGATTCGCACTACTTCAACGCCTCATAGGCATTTGCTCTCGAACCGATCGAATCTTTGACTTATCAATCTCAAAAACTTCACAGGAATTCTTTTTCTCTTCAAGATCAACAATCAGTTCTCCCCAAGGATCAACTACTAATGAGTGACCAAAACTTTGGTGTCTGTTCTTGTGGTTTCCTGTCTGAGCCGCTGAAATAACATAGGATTGAGTTTCAATGGCACGGGCACGATTTAAAATATGCCAATGAGCCTTTCCCGTAGGAACCAAAAAACTTGATGGAATCAATATGGCATCAACCGACTGCTTCGCATAGTTTTCATAGATACTGGAAAAGCGTAGATCAAAGCAAATGCTCTGGCCGAATCGAAAGCCCATAAAATCTAAAACAGCATTTTTCTCACCATGGTTATAGGCATCCGATTCACGGTAGCTATGTTTTCCCTCAAGCTCAATATCAAAAAGTTTTTGCTTATTATAGTTTGTAGAAAGACTTCCATCAGCAGAAACAAATACGGAAGCATTAAATTTTCCATTGTTAGTTTGTAAGCCCACGCCCCCAAGGTGAACAGCCAAGGCTAGTTTGGCCGCAAGATCTTTAATGGGCTTAAATTCATTTGATTGTAAATTCAAATAAGGGGGAAGCTGTTTTTTATCCAAACGCATAAACAAGCAATTTTCTGGTAAAAACAAAGCTTGTGCTTCAAGCTTAGCTGCTTGTTGCATTAAATCTAGAATGATTTCTAAATTATCAGCAAAGGAGTCAACACTCTCCATTTGCCCTATTGCTAATTTTAGACTATCCATTACTTGATGAAATTTCTGAAGCAGCAGCTTCATCCTCACTAATGGATGCGTGAGAGATGTCCTTACAGCTCCATCCCGCTTTTTCTAAATTGGCTTGAACATTGGATAAAAAGTTAAGACATGAGTCAAAAAACTTTCCATTACCGATAATTCGGTCTTTTCCTGCTTTGGTATAAGTCGTGCTACAACTAGCCTCTTTTGGGTCCCATTCCACACGAATCGTGCGAACGATTTTTTTGCTTCTGCACATCACATATTTGAACTTGCCATCTTGAGCCCAAGTAAGACTAGGAGTTAAGCCGAGGAAAGCGAATATTAAAAATACTTTCATCATGTTGTTTTCTCCTGGTGGTATCTATACAGGTAACACACTAAATAGCCTGCGTATAGCTTAATTATCCCTACCAATAGTGGCAGATGCAAAACCCTAGGCAAATTGGTCCACTCATACAACTAAAGTCTAATGCTTACTCCCTTTGCAATATTTTATACTTTAAACATTCATTTAATCATTTTTTAGTCAATTCAAACCAAAGCATCGTCAAAATATAGTGGTTTTAAAGTTGATTTCTTGTCTTCAACTACTAGCGGTGCTAGCATCGCCCAGATTATCCAAAGGGGAAAATATGGAAATTCTTGGTGTAGTATTATCTTTAGCTGGCCTAATGTACTTTGCATACAGAGGCGTGAACGTCTTAATTTTAGCGCCAATCATGGCAAGCTTCGCCGCTCTATTCCAAGACCAGGCTCCACTCATGGCAACTTATACTCAGATTTTTATGCCGGCCTTAGGAAGTTATCTTTTAAAATACTTTCCTATCTTCATGCTGGGAGCCATTTTCGGAAAACTAATGAGTGTAAGTGGTGCCGCCAAATCCGTTGGCCAAATGGTAGCTAGCCTAATTGGAAAAGACAGAGCAATTTTGGCCGTAGTTCTAGCCTGTGCCATCCTTACTTACGGTGGAGTCTCACTATTTGTCGTCGCTTTCTGCATCTACCCAATTGCTAGAGATTTATTTTCTGAAGCTAAAATTCAAAAACGCCTGATTCCTGGAGCAATTGCTCTGGGCTCATTCACGTTTACTATGACCGCACTTCCCGGCACGCCAGCCATTCAAAATGCCATTCCAATGCCCTACTTTAATACCAACGCATTTGCAGCACCTGTACTGGGCACAGTCGGTGCTATCATAATGTTTGCCGCTGGTATGTGGTGGTTAAACCGAAGAAGTAAAATTCTTGGACCTGACACAGAAGATGTAGAAATTGAAAGTAGCCAAAATGATAGGCTGCCTCATTATATGGTAGGCTTAGCTCCATTGATATTGGTGGTTTTATTAAATTACGTTTTGTCTAGCTGGGTGTTTCCATCTTTTAACTTTGAATACTTAAACTTACCAAAGTTTGGTGAGACCGCTCCTGGAAAAGTAATTGGTTTATGGTCTTTGATTAGCGCCATGTGTATCTCAATCCTGTTCTTAATCGCTCTAGCTTGGAAACACTTAAAAGCGCCGATTCAAGACATAAATAAAGGTACAATGGACAGCTTGCTTCCAATTTTTAATACAGCCTCGGAGGTGGGTTACGGAGCCTGCATCGCTTCCTTTGCTTCCTTTGCAGTTATTAAAAATGCCGTTTTAGGAATCGCCCCTGGCACACCATTAATTTCAGAAGCAATTGCCATCAACACACTTGCTGGTATTACTGGCTCTGCTTCTGGAGGCTTAAGTATTGCCCTTGAAGCATTGGGGAAGAACTATATGGATCTTGCGGCTCAAACAGGTTTAAACCCTGAGCTTCTTCACAGAGTAGCGAGTATGGCCTGTGGTGGATTTGATACACTTCCACACAACGGCGCAGTTATTACCTTGCTTGCGATTTGCTCTATGGATCACAAACGCTCTTATGCAGAAATCTTTATGGTTGCAGTTCTGTTTCCGTTTTTAGCAACGGCCGCAGTAGTTCTACTTGGCACAGCAGTGGGTTCTTTTTAAGAAACCTAAAATAGTCCAATTCATGGGCTTAGTCATATTTCACTAAGCTCTGATTTTCCTTCTGATATTCATAAGTTAATTTACCAATTTAAAAAACTAGAATTTACTTATAGGCCGGCAAATTTCGAACGAAGCAAGTTAAATTAGGCATATGATTTTTGAGGCCTAAGCTGTTGTATAAAACCAAACCTTCGGGGGATGAGTTACAACCAATTCGACTCACCCCTAGGCCCCTAGCCTCATTAAAAAGATGCGTGCTAATGTCAAAACCATATTTTTTCTGTCGATGTTCTTTTAAAACACAAACATTATAGAAACCCGCAAAGTCTGAATCGATATGCATTGTTGCCGTACACACAGCAGAGCCTTCAGAATCAAAGCCTAAATAATTTATTAAATTCCCAGATTCAAAACCATAATCCAGATAAGCCTCATAAACAGAGTCTTTGTACTTTTCCAAAGCCTTCATCTCAAAGCCTTCAAAAAAAACATCCATATAAACTTTCAAATCTTCGGCGGACGACACTCTTTTAATACTTAATTCAGATTTATAGTCTGTTTTAAGATTTACAATTTCATTGGAAAAAAAAGGATGAGCAACCACTTCGAGCCCTGACTTCTTAAACCCACCGACCACTTCCTCGGAAAGATTCGGGCTTAAAAAAATCAGGAAATCATTTCCTAAGTTTTCGAAAAACATACTTTTTTCCTCGAAAAGCGAAACATCATAGGCTTCCATCTCATCTACCAACATTGCATTCATAAATGCAATGGGCGTACCAGAGGCAGCCATTGAAAAACCATCTTCTTGCAAAAATTGTCCAGAAGATCTTTTTGCAAAATTCGAATAGATCGACCTGATATTTTCATACATTGGATGTTTCACAAACTTGCTCCTGATCTTTACTTCCTTCAAATACAACAAAAGAATCAGGCACATTCAATGCCTGATTTCTTATTTTTAAATAATGAAGATGGTAAGTCTTTAGGTCTACAAGCCCATTCCCCAGCCACCAGAAATATTAAAAGCTTCACCTGTAATGGTTTGGGCGTCATCGGAAATTAAATATTTCACCATGGAAGCAACCTGCTTGGTACTCGTCAATTTCTTCACATTTTGTGCTTTTAAGAAGATCTGTGACAAAACTTCTTCTTCGGACAAATCATTTAACTCCATTTGACTTGCAACTTGTTTTCTCATCAAAGGAGTATCAACAAAACCCGGGCAAATGGTATTTACGGTGATTCCATGTTCAGCGCCCTCAACAGCTATTACTTTTGCAAGACCAAGTACCCCATGTTTTGCTGCTACATAAGCGGCTTTAAATGGGCTGGCTAACTTTCCATGCACAGAACTAATGTTAATAATTCGGCCATAGCCATTTTCTTTCATCACTTTATAAGCTTCGCGGGAACACAAAAAAGTACCTGTTAATAAAACATTGATCAACAAATCCCACTTCTCTTTTGGAAACTCGTCGATAGGAGACATAAACTGCAAACCACAATTGTTCACCAATACATCCACTTGACCTGTTTTTTCTTTCACACTTTGCACTGCCTGGGAGACTTGAGCTTCTTCCGTTACATTGCATTCAATAAAATGGATCTTTGAAGTTTCTTCTGGTGGCTTTAAATCAAAATTAAAAACCTCATAGGACTGTTCTAAGAGAGATTCGGCGATAGCTTTTCCAATCCCACTACTTGCACCGGTTACAATTGCTGTTTTTGACATGAATCCCCCTAAAACATTTAAATTACTTTAGATTAGTATCCATTTCATAGCGCTCTTATTAGTATTTGCCAAGCCTTAAAGAATTTCAATAAACAGCCTCTGCCTTAAAGCTTACATACTAGGCAGAGGTGACTGCTATTTTGCCGATGATTTACACTTAGATATAAATCGAAAGGACTTGTAGGAAGAAACCTGGTCGCTGCCAAATTCCAAAAACTCTTGAGAGAATCGAATTCTACGGGAATTCTCGTCCACTAAATCCAATTCAGTAAAATTTGCCAGATCTGGGCTATTAGTTCCCGGATAATAGGAAAGACTCGCTTCGTAAATTTGTTTTTTTGACTCGGAATAGAGTAGGATTTTATAAATTTTAAAGTCTTTAACTTGATACAATTCTCTACGATATAGCTCATCATTGTGATACTCACGAACTTTCACTACACTCAAATCTTCAGGATATTTTTCCAGGTCTTCAGCAAACAAAGCAAATTTCTTCAGCTCAACATCTTGGTCTGTTTCAAACAACAAACCAGAAATTTGCTCACTCGAATTTTTTACTCCTGTAAATCTTAATCTTGAATAGATAGATCGATTTTTTAATAGGCTTTTTTCCTCCGATATCTCCGCCGTCTGAATACTAGACAGATCTACATAGGTGTGGCTGATATAATCGAATGAATTAGGAACAAAGCTTTCAAGAATGAACTTAGTTTGATAGTAGCGTCCTGTTTTCAAATCAATATATATCATCTCAACAGGCATAAGTTTTGTCTGATGAGTTTCTGTAGCTTTGCCCCAAACTCTTGGCTCTGTGGCAAATACAGAAATAAGCTTTATGTTTTCAGGCTTATCTACAACCTGGTCGATATAAAAATAGGGCATATTTCTAGAGAAGATTCGGTTTGACTCAAATGGTAGGTCCCCATATTTTATTTCGCTGAGAGCTACGAAACTCCTACCTCCCTTTGTACTCATTAGGACAAAATGACCTAACAAATGAGCTGGCATCGGAGAGGCAGCGCCAACACTACCTCCTTGCTTAAGCCCATCTAACTTGGGAGGCTCATTCAACTCACCTTTTCCAGCGAAAACAGAAACACAAACAAGGCATGAAATTAATATGTATAAAAACTTATTTTTATTCATCGATACTTCCTTTGCAAAATTATTTTACCAAAGCTCTCTATCAGGACTACATTCCACCCAATCGATTACATCTCGATCATATCCTGTAAAGTTCTCTCGAGTGATTCCAGAAACACTAATGCTTTTCATTTTCACAGCCCCTTTTACGGTTCGAACACCAAAGTCGTAGGCTCTTGAGTGTCCACCTAAAGCCACACAAAGCCCGTGAGCATCGTAAAAAGAAATTTCATCTCTATTGTCTCCAACATAGTAGGGATTATTTGGTGACCCAATATCGTAGATGAAAGGTAACTTGTAAAGAACACTTGAGCCTGACTTATAGTCTGTATCTACGTACTCCGCTGACCACATTGACCTCAAAGGCAAAAGTTTTTTCTCTAAAACAGTATCAACAAAATATTTTCTCTGATCCTTACTTAAATCACTAATGGTAGCAAAAACTTTAAATGCCATACTCAGCTTAGATAAATAGTGACTCATGTCCCACAAAGTAGAATACACCTTTAAGCGAAGTTTACTTTTTGAAAAAGAAAACTCTTTTTGAAATGGACTGGAATGGGTATCACATTTAATTTTGGATATTGTTTCAGACAATTCGTCGGGCTTAAATATTTGCCAAAATTCATCATCCTCAACTTTCGCCTGTACAAGCCTTACATTTTCAGTAAACAGATTCAGAAAATATGGAATTTCCATACATGCGTTCTTTGCAAATACATTTTGTGGAAAGGCCATTGCCAATAAAATACTAATTTTAAAAACCAATTTTTTCATACTATCACCAAAACCTGCAAGTGATGGTTTCCACAATATTCAAATTTAAATTATTTTTCTCATTCTCTTCAAGAACTTTCGCAATGTTTCCATTGGAATCAAGAACCACAACAGCTTCCCCTACTCGTTTTCTAGTTCCAGGAGGGCTAATCGCTTCTCGCTTTTTTAGAAAAAAGCAAACCCTATATACATTCTTTTTATAGTTTGTATGAACATTACGATAAGCGATGGCGTATTCTTTGCCACCAACTTCTGCGAAAGGATTGTGATAAGTCCCCTGGCGCCAATTTCTAGATTCATAGTGTTCAGCTTTTAATTCTTCACCAATTCCAAATCTAAAGTTTTTAATAATATCAATAATTACAGCAGAGTTCCCATAAAAACCATCTTCATCATATTCTGCTAAAACTGCTAACTCATGAATAGCTAACTCAATCTTTTTTCTCCTACTCAGAGGGTCCCACTCCGAATACTTCAACAGGCTCTTCTTTTCAGCAGGGAAAGATCGTACTGTTCTATCTTGTTCTACCACAGGTAGACATTTAATGTTTCTACTGAGAGCAATAAGAACTTCAAGATCTATCACAGGATCATTGAAGCTATCTCCGTGTCTATCGTTATAGTCTTTTAAAGTATCGCCCACTTTGTACATGATTTGAGAATACTCTTGGCATGAAGCATGGCCTCCATCACTCTCTCTTCCAGCCCAAGTACTCACTCCAAATAGGAAGATCAATAAAGTACTTAAATTAAAAACTCTCATCACATTCTCCTTTTTTATCCTTTTTCAACTCCACATCTACGGTGAGCGGAAAAAGCGAAATTGATAAATTATATACTTTGTTTTTTTCTTTACTTTTTTCTGCCAAGCTTGCCATTTTACGTCGAAACTCAGTTATATGTTTTCTCGCTTGATCAACAAACTCTAGGTCACAGCTAAACATCATTGAAGAATTGCTTCTCTCGCTTTTAGAAACCTGATCAATACAGTCGATCGACTTAGCCAATAGTTCTTTTTGTTTTTTTGCAAAAAAAGCTGGCGCGACTGGTGCGCCAATGTCTGAGGTAAAACCATCCGTATTATCTTTTATCTTGTCTCCTTCAATTTGGATTAACTGAGATTCTTCTAAGCGTTGAATCATTGCTTTGGCTTCAAATTTGCTGATTTGCAATGACTTCGCAATCCAATTTAGGTCATAAACAAATTGATCCAAATGAATCAGCTCCATAAATGCCCAATAACGCCAATTAGACACTAGTTCAATCTCAGAAATATTCAGATGATTTGGTTTAGGACTCAAACTCGGTGTCTGCTTACTAAACATAGCCTCCAGTTGCTCAGAGTCAAAAATAGCACTATCCACAACTTTTTTAATGGTTTTGAGACTAGGCTTTTGTTTCTCAGCTAAAATTTTGGATAAGGTTGAGTGGTTAACAGACAAATCCCTAGAAAATGCACGAAGGGAGTAAGAAGAATTCTTCTTACAGCGTTCCGATAGCTCATCTATTAAAAGGCTACGAAACATAGGTATATTTACGTTACTCAGTTCGTGCGTAATAATCATCAATCAAGGGTATATATTTATTTTTCCAGTTCCACAAGAGCCCGGCGAAACATAGTGTTTCGTTTCAAAGAACCAGGTAAAAGCTACCCACCCCTGTTAAATATTAAGACTGAGCCATAAGGAGTTAGATTTCATCAAGTAAATATTATAGAGTTTTTACTCTAAAATCCCATTTTCAAATCAGTGAAAACTGGCCCATTTAATTGCGGATGATACCTACCTAAGCCCTTGATATTCCTTTATGTATTGATTGCATGCTAAAACAAAATTCGGACCATTAAGTCTATAAGAATATTTTTAACTCTTATATAATCCTATCCGCAATTAAAGGGACCAGTTTGAGATCTATGCAAGCTCGATTGACTGGTCCCTTTAATCACCAAGCATAGCTCGTAAGTATCCAAACAAATGTTTTTTGCAAAAGAGGTCTTTATTTAAATTTCCTATAAATGAATCATAAAAGTCGTAACGGATTTTTAGCTCATTTTTATACGCAATTAACGGGGCCAGTTAAGAAAACAAAATAAAATTAAACGTATGTAAATCCTTTAAACAGCGAAGGCTCCCCTATGCTCATTGTAGAGCCAAAGAAGCGGCACAAGCTTTGCTATTTACTAGGCCATGAAGCAAATTACCAAATTAGTCCTATGTCTCATTTTAATACAAACTCTACTTGCATGTTCTCAAGAAGAAGAGGTAGTTGGTTTAACTGCCAGTGCTGCTTTGGCTGAGGGTAAAAGTATTTGTGGTAACATCGGCTGGGGAGCTGGGGCCAAGCAGTTTTCTGTACTTAGAGAAAATCGCATTCATATTTTAAATACTTCCAATGAACTTTTAAATGCTTTTGTCACAATCACAAATAATAGTGAAAATGATGAACTTTGTTTTTCAAGTAATCTGGTTGAAGAAGAAAAAGCTACTGACTGGATCGGTGTGAATTCCTTTGCTATCAAAGACGAAAGATTTCCGATTGAATCCGGGGCAAACCTTTCAGCACAGTACCCATATCTCTATTGTGGTTCTTTGCAAGCCTCTAAAACAAACTGCAAAGTAAACCTAAATACTGGAACAGACTTTTACTGTCTGCAAGCTGAAGATCAACGAATTACTGACTTACTTAATCTATTTGATAACTTAGACAAGCTAGGCGCATGCATTATAAGCGATTCTGAAGTTATAAATTTAGAGGACCAAAAATCAATTAACGTAATGGGGATGAGTTTTGCAAATTAAATTTTTATTAAAATTTCTATTTAGTCAAAAAAGTTTTGAAAACCCTTTTCTAGAAAGAAAGGCCTTAAAGTCATCCATCTCTTTCAAAGAAGCATGTGGCAACAGAGATAGCTGGTTTCTTCGGATTTAAAAACACTTATTAACTGGCCCCCTTAATTGCGGATGATCAATTGTATATAGCTATATATATTCATCTCTTTTTAATTGTCCGAAAACAAAACTAAGTCTAAATAAAACACCTAAGTATGATAGGCAACTTAAGAGCGATCCATCCGCAATTAAGGGGGCCAGTTTTAAATACTTATAAAAATATAATTTTTATTTTGATTTCCAGTAAGCATCTAAAGCTGAAATGGATAAGCTACTTCCACAAACTAATATGAGCCCTTCGACTACTTGACCGGAGACAGTAAATAAACCAAAAGCAGAAGCATGGGAATATGTTTATTCTTTTTAATTTTAAATTTATAGATCCAATAAAGTGGAAAGCCTTTCGACCAAATCCGTTTAAGGCAAAAAAAATCAGCCTCACTGAGGCTGACTCTTTTTACTGAGCGGGACCTATTTAATCTAGGCCTTTTTAGTTGCAGCTTTTTTCTTCTTTTTAGTCGCTTTTTTCTTAGCAACTGGAGCTGAAGATAGTTTTACATTTGAATAATCGATAAAACCTTCTTTACGAACAAGACCTTCTTGCTTGTCGTAATGAGTCTGCATATTTACACCTTGAACTTTTACTTTTAACTTTTTGTCGTCTAGCAAAAGAACAGCGCCTTTTTTACCTTTATCTGCACCAGAGATAACTTCTACTGTTGCACCTTGATTTACTTTTAATTTCTTAGCTTTAGTCTTAAGCATTTTCACAACAGACTCCTAATTAGTTTGCTTTTGGTTTACCAGCAAGTTTGCGGCGGATTTTGTTTCTAACTTTTAACGCGCGCTTAGAAAGCTTAAGGTCATCTTGTTTTAAGATGAAGCTGTCAAAACCAGCTTTATTTTCCATCGTGCGAATTGTGCTAGCAGCCATTTGAAATGTGAAATACTCATTTAGCGCTTGGCTATGTACTTTTTTTGTTTGAATATTCGCATTCGCAGTCGACTTAGTTTTAATGTTCGAGTGTGAAACCAAATTTTTAACTACAGGGCCTTTACCCGTAAGCTCACAACGAGCCATGACTACCTCCAAAAATGTTTTTCCGTGTCAGCAAAGTGAATCTTATAGTGGATGAATAGGCCTTAGGCAAGTGCTTTTCGATTTTTGCTCACTAGTTTTTTGTTTTTTCTAGAGCATGATGCATTAACTTAATAATAACAACAACTTACGCTTGGTATTGAATCCCATTAGCTTGCAAAGAGACCAGATAATATATAAAAGCTTCAAAAAAATCCCAATTTACTAAAAAAACACTACTCTTCCCCCCCACTTCTCTGCTATTACAAGTCTTTCGAAAGAAAAGTAGATCGAATCCGTAGGAAATTGGATAAGGACGTAGGAATGAAAAAGAATAACGTAAGATTAAAATACCGTACTGAATTAAAAGCTGATCACCAGTTTGATTTTAAAGATGCTGCTACTCTATACCGTTATATCGGTGAAGCTGGAAAGATCGTTCCATCTCGCATCAGCAAACTTAGCATGAGACACCAAAGAAATCTTACTCGTGCGATCAAGAAAGCTCGTAACTTAGCTTTATTACCAGTTGGAGCTCAAGCTTATGACGATTACTATCGTCCACATATTCTTTCTCCAAAACCTTTCGAGTTAGATTAATACCTAAGCTTGTACAGAAAGTTGAAAATAGCCATCAGTAATGATGGCTTTTTTTTATGGGAATTTTATCTTTCCCTGGAATTAATGACGAATAATTTATGCCTTTAGATCTTAACGAGCAGCAAAATTTGATTCATTCTAGTATCTCAACACCAGCCTGCCTAGCTCCCGGTATTTTTCTTCATATTACTATAGTGTTTTTTAGTCTTTTCATTGAATCAGAAATTGGGATTGGATAAAAAGCCTCTATGAAGAAAATATTTTCTTCACAGAGGCTACACATCTAAAAACTTTTTTTATTTGGAAATAGTAGTTCATAAAATAAAAACTTAGGCCGGTAGAGCAAATTTACTAGGCCAGTACAGCAAACTGTAAAAACTTTGATAGTTCCAAAAACTTCTTCACCTATAAATACTATAAAACCCAACAAATTCAGCCTAGCCAGATTCTGTATGTGATAGAAGTAGTCACGAATATACCCATAATTTAATAAAAAAAAGGCTTACTTATCCCCCCCAAGGAGCTATGTATGAAATCAATGAGTTTTAAATTCGTCTTTCTATGTATTCTATTTGCATTTACAAACCCTATAATTGCACAAGCAACTACAAATGTGGGCCCTACTGAGAGGATTAAGTTCTCCCCTCCTGAAACCTTTATTCCAGACAAAACTCTCGCAGGTCACGAGAATGGATTACCTGTCTATTATAATACATTAAATCCAGAATCCTCTTACGGATTTGATAAAGTACTATTAATACAAGGTGATCAAACCATGCCTAAATCTTTATTAACACCGAAAACATCTAGTTACTACGTGATCGCCATAAAAGGCCAGGATGTTTATTATTATCCTTACGGACGATTCGAATTAAAACAAAGCATTAGTGAAAGCGGTGATATTGTTCGAATGGTAAATAAATATCATCAAGAGGAGTTTAACAATAGATGGCATGCTAATTATTATGGTACAGCAGCAGGCCTAAGTATTCCGTTAATGCTTTTAGGAGGAGCTATAGCTCATATGCTTTTTCCAAGTGGCGAGGCTCTTCACGCGATACCGCCCCTTTCCGCAACCATGGCTATAGGCTTTTATATCTCCTATAGAATAGTAAAGGCTTCAAAAGTACTGCCTGAAAGAATTTTTAACATCCGACAGAATTTACGTGTGGAAGTTATTGATAAGCATTTTGGAGAAAAAAATACTACGAGCCCCATAAAATCCAGTCGTTTTTATGTAAAGAGATCTGAAGTATTTGAATACAATTTTAATCCTGAAAAAAGTGCCACATATGGTTCTTGTGCTAAGTCAGGAAATAAGATCTAATTCATCCAAGCCTATGAAAGCTGCTAAGCTTCTAGCTTACAGCTTTTTCATAGTTATCGATCCGTCACACGCTCTATTATTTGAGAGTTTCAGTCCAAGTTCAATGACTTTAGGCACTGAAGTTATCAAATCATAAGGACTCCCTAAGCTAATTTTTCAAACTTAAATCATGCTGATAAGATAGTATTTACAACTAAATCCCCTAGCGATCATGCAAATCAAATATAAATATGGATTAACAGCACCACAAACTAATAAAGTTAAGCTTTCACTCTTCAAAAAAACTGGAAAGCCGTAGCCATTTTAGCAAGTTTCCAGTATATTTCATGCAGATCAACACCAATCAATTGGAGTATATCGATGAAAAAAGTGATTCATTTTTGGCCTGTTTTCGTTTTAATTCTTCAGGTTCCCATTGTGATCATGAGCTTTAAACTTCTTCCGAGCAAGCAAATCGCAGGCCTTGTTGGCTCTGTTTTGTTCTTTTCTTTAGGAGTAATTTTAGCCAATCATTTTTTTAAAAAGCTATATACAAAAAGCTTTGCCCTATACACCTTAATTGGCCACATCTTTATTTTTGTGATTCCAATATTCTGCCTTCGAATGGCCAACTGGAGTACTCCCTTTGAAGAAATTCAAGTAATGGGCCTCCGCGCTTCCAGTTTACATTCCCTTTCAGAAAAATATTATGTCATCGTTTTGTGGGCTGCTATTTACGATTGTATGAAGATCGCTCGTTTTGGTGGGACAAATTATTTTGATCGAGTGGAAACAACATCTGATTCAAGCCTGCAGGAATAGAGTAGTAAATTTCATCAGAGGGATGAACTAATCAATCCATAATTACAAAGCACTGCAATTTGTACTCAAGATACTTCGAGACCAAACCTCTTTACGACTAATTTCGCTAGCACCTGGAAGTTCATCCATGAGTTTTTCTCTTAGCTTCACCCAAGCCTCTTTTCCTTTGGCACTAGAATACCAATCTCGTAAGTTGCAGAAACTTCTGAGATGAAAATTTTGAAACCAAGAGTTTTTATCATAGGCACTAGCGGGAGCTTTTGGCCCCCAAGCAAGACGCACCATTATTTGCAATGATTCGGTTAAAATTTTAGAAATCTCGCTAATCGCCAAAATATCTGCGGTACAACTAGATGGTGAGCTCAATAATTCGCTGTCTAACCTCTTTAAGGACTCGAACCACTGCAAACATGATCCCTGACTAGCCCCTTTCATACAGCGTTCTTTGTATTTACTGTATAGGCTTGGCGGAATCGTATCTGGTCGTTTGGGATCTGCCTTGGTGAAAAAGGCTGGATTTAACTTCTCCTTTAGAAGGTTGATCTGTGAATCACAGGCAGTATGAAAAGGGTTAAGTTGCAAAAGAAGAAGAATAAAGATAACTACACTTCCCGTAGCAACTAAACCATTTGGTAAACTTTGTAGAAAACGATCCATTTAACGATAGGCCCTTTGACCACAAGCTCCATGCTTCTGAGGATGAATTGGGTTCTTTGCTTTCCATCCCTCTTGAATCCATTCACTATTATCGTCTTTACAATAGAAAACACGATATTTTTTATCTACTTGATACATACGAATCAATTGAACCATTTGACTAAAAGCCTTTTTTAGACTGGTTTTTCGAGATTCTTCGCCGTTAATATTTTGGTAAGTTTCTAAATAGTTTTTCGTACTTTTTAAGATACGCTTTAAATGCATGGCTTGGTTTTGCACCTGAAAATCACCCATATTCTTTAACAAACTATCAATGTTCAAATTCATCTCAACAATTTCTTTTTTTATCTGATCCTGTTTCTGAGAGTATAGAGCTAGGTGAAAAGCGGTTGTTTTATCCAACAACTGATTTACGCTATTAAGCATTTTTTCATCGAGTTTAATTTTATAAGACCTTGCCCACAAATTAGAGGACGAAATACTGAAAATAAGAGCAATCAATAAGTATTTTTGAGCAAAACTAGCCATGCAATCATTATCGCAGGGCTAGCTATACTCTGTCAAAACCTAAGACCTAGGCCTACCTCCAGCCATTGATTTCATAGCCTTTAGAAACCAAACAGGCGGCGATATCAGACTTTATGTTAGTATCTTGGTACAGATGGCTCCTTGTCTGCTCATCATAAGTAGCAGCACCGGCACCTAAAACCGCTCCTCCCGCCGTAGTCTGCAAAAAGTCATCTTCAGCCCCAGTAGCTAAGCCTACGATTGTGCCAAAGCCAGCGCCTTTAACAGCTCCTCGGACGGCAGCTCTTTTTGTACGATCTGACTTATATTGACCATAGTGGGCATCTACCTTAGAGATACAGCCTCCCACATCTTTTTCACTTCCCTCAAAACCTACTTCTTGGAATTTTTTGTTATTTGCTAAGATGGGTTTATAACGAGTAACACTAGAACTGGCGCAAGCGGCTAAAAACATGGATGACATTAACAATAAAATACTTAACTTCATAAGTTCCTCCCTTTAGCCTATTGAGATGCAAACTATGGTACTTACTAAACTAGAAAATCCGCACAAAGAAATCCATATCTCGGAACTATAGCTAGGGCTGATCAATTATCGGACAGATTGGAACTATGCCATATTTATAATAGAAGTTTTTAAGCTCCCAATCTGACAAATTAAAAAAGGGATTAAAACTTTAAGTAGAACAAAAACATTGTTCCTTTTAAAGGTAGGCAGAATCCAATTTGCTACTATTACTTTTTAGCTTATGCATTAAAAGGAATGAAGGATGAAGATCGGCAAGCAAATTACTCAGCCAACTAAACCAAACCAAAAAACTTCTCAAACTGTGTGCTTAGACTTAAAGATTAAAATTTTAATGAATCCATCTATATAAGCTTTCCAATCAGAGAAAAGCAAATTTTAAACAAAAAAAACGCCACCCAACAGGCAGCGTTTTTTGAAAGTTAATTTTAATTTCAATTAGAAATCAAAACCAGTTTCAACCATTAGTCTTTGAATGCTTTCATCATTAGTTCCAAAAGCATCACCAGGGCTGAACATAGTCAACTCAGCAGTTAGGTAAAGACCACTTGTGTAGTTTTGAGTGTACCAAAGGTCAATTTCAGAACCTAAAGCATCTTCAGAAGAAGTAGTGATCGAAGTACCAGCTTGAGTAGTAACGTTTTGATCTTTAGAAGAAGCTTTGAACATGTGGTAAGAAACACCAGCAACACTGTCAGCCATAGGCTTTAAAGTGTAACCAAGAGCGATTTCATTTAAGTTACCCCATTGAAGAACATCTGAACGACCAGAGTACTTATGCTTAGCATAGTATAATGGATCGTAAGAAGAATCAGAAGTAGCACCATCATTATGGTAAACTAAGTAAGCACGTGAATCCATAGCAGCAAAACGAAGACCTAATTCTAAGTGCATCATCATTGCTTTCATATCAGCACCAGCTTGAGTTTTACCAGTGAAGTTTTCAATGTCTAAAGCGTAATCAAACATTCCAGCTTCGCCACCAGCGTTTAAACCAATCCAAGTTCTCTCAGTACCAGTAGTAGCTGCAAGAGCGCTATCAGCATTGTTAGCAACATAGTGCAACTCTAAGTTAGAGATAGCAGAAGGCATGTTTTTGAAAGTGTAAGACAATGCACGGAACTTAGAAGTAGCAGAACCAGTGTCACCAGCTACAGAATAAGCGAAACCTAAACGACCCCAATCAGCATCGTGAACATAACGGATACCATCGAAAGCCACTTGAGTGTCTTGGAACGGCTGTTTAGAAACTAGCTCACCATTGTTAAGCTCAAGACCAGAACGACCGAACATTAAAGCTCCGTTCTCACCGATTTTAACAGTAGCGTTAGCTTCTTGAACGTACATTAGATCATTCTCTTGTGCGTTAGTAGCGCTATCAACAGCAGACGGTTGAACGTTAAGGCTAGCTCCGAAAGCGTCAACGTGTCTTAGTTGAAGGTGGTAACCAAGGTTTTCACCTTTGTTTCCGTCAACCATAAGGTTGTTCCACATTTTGAATCCTTCAGAGTTAGAATCTTTAACTCCATCAGCATTCGAAATGTTTGTGTAACGAAGCATAGTGTCTCCGCTAAATTTCACATCTGCGTTTGCAGTTGCGCCAATAGATAGGGCTGCGATTCCTACTAGTAGCTTTTTCATAAAATCTCCTTGTTGTTTTCTAGTTGTATAACTTTTTCATCAAATGCTTAACATGATGAAGAAGCTTCTAGTTTCTACAAGGCTGAACTGTCCCCACCAGGAAAATCCCAGAGGTTTAAGTTGGACACAATTTCAGCCTTACCCCCTAATTAAATCTAGACATTTTTAGCGCGGCAACACTTTTCGGCCACTTAACGCCCGGCGCTACGACCAAGGGTCTAAAAAATTAACTTTTTCTCAATATCTTTTTGACTTTTAGCGCAGAGATCATTAAGTTGCCATTTCTCAAGTGAAACTAAGGTTTTACAAAGAAAACTAGGCTTAAAAATTAGTCTATTTTTCAACTCCGGCGGGGAGTAGCGCAGTTTGGTAGCGCATCTGGTTTGGGACCAGAGGGTCGCAGGTTCGAATCCTGTCTCCCCGACCATTTTCGCACCTGCGAGAATGGCGTAAGACCGGTCCGTTCCGATCACATACTTTACACTTTATTCCGGAGACATAGTTAACACTTTTGCACCGAAGGGGTTTTCTATGGGTTCGACTCTGCAGCTATTTTTATCAAAATACCCTAAATCGTAGTCCAT